>JAJFMS010000309.1 GCA_020696885.1 Armatimonadota bacterium
CCGTGCGTAGGGGACCACGCACCGGTCCGATAAAGGTCAGGGGGAGGTCACCCTCCCACCTGCCTTTCCGAACCGTACGTGCGGTTTTCCCGCATACGGCTCTCCCCCAGCGTCGTCCTTCCGGACCCTCGGCTGCCACGGGTCCTGTCGAAATCCGAGGTTCAGTTCCTGCAACGAGACCAGGCCTAACTGCTTCAGAACGGTGGGCGAGATCCAACTCGTCCACCAGCCCAGACGCACCCGGCCCGTGAGCGCCATCCGCAGGCGGCGGCGCACGTACTCATCATAGGCACGGTAATAGCTCGGATAGGCCCACACCGACCGGTAGTACCCGTGCCACCCGACCAGATACCGGTTGAGCCGCACGAGGATCTCCTGCAGCCGCCGGTTGCGTGCCAGCCGGGCCGGCACGACGGATTTCTGTTTCGGGAGCCGTTGGTTCTTCAAGCGCGGGGTGAGCTCCCGGACGCGTTCCCGAAAGCGTTGCACCGACTTACGGCGCACTCCCTTTCGCAGCGCTCCGGTCTTCGGATCGGCGTAGTAGTGGTAGCCCAGAAATTCGAAGCCCGCAGTCACCGCTACGATCCGCGTCTTCTCCGGGTGCAGCGCCAAGCCCCACTGGCCTTCCAGGATCTGGCGGGCCAGCGTCAGCGCGGCGCGAGCCTCGCTTTCGCTTTTGGCGAAGATCACAAAGTCGTCCGCATAGCGCACCAGTCCGTAGCCCGCTTGCACCATCGCCGTGTCGAAGGCGTGCAAGTAGACGTTGGCCAGCAACGGAGACAGCGGTCCCCCTTGCGGGGTGCCGAGTTCCGTCGGCTCGACCGTGGCGGTGTCCGGGAGGCTCACTCCCGCGGTGAGGATCCGCCGGAGGAGTTTCAGGACGCTGCCGTCGGCCACTTCTTCGTTCAGGGCCGTGAGCAACCGCTCCTGGTCCACCTGGTCGAAGAATTGCTGGAGCGCCCTGAGGGCACCCGGCGTCCACCACCCAGGTATAGCCGTGGCGGACCGCTTGGTCTACGACCGCGAGGGCGGTAGCGCAGCCGCGTCCCGGGCGGAACCCGTGACTGCGGGAGCTGAACTTCGCCTCGAAGATCGGCCCGAGGATCTGTAGTAGCGCTTGTTGCACGATCCGGTCCTGGATCGTGGGAATGCCGAGCGGGCGTTCCCCGCCGCCGCTCTTCGGAATATAGACCCGCCGCACCGGTTGGGGCCGGTAGGTCTTGCTTCGCAGGTCTTGGGAGAGGCGCTGCAGCCGCCGTTCCGCGTCCTCGGCGTACTTCTCGACGGTCATCCCGTCGCGGCCGGGGGCGCCGCCGTTGGCTCTCACCCTTTCCCAGGCGGACTGCAAATTCCGTAGCGCATAGACTTTGTCGATCAGCGAATGCCACTTCTGCCGTCGTGGCGGTCGGTGGGCTGCGGCCGGCTGAGTGCTTGCGCCCGATCTGTTCCGGGTTCCGGCGGCGTGCGCTGGGGAACCCCCTGCGGTTTCCTGCGTCCCGTCTTTCGCCCCCGTTTCCGGAAAGGCGAGCGTGAGCGTCAGTGGGCCTCTTCCATCCTGCATCGGTAGCTTGCCTCGTGGCGAGTCGCGAACCCTAGCTGGCTGCGGCCCCTTCGCTGTTCCCGGCTTTCACCGGGCGTCAGCGCTACTATGAGCCGCTCTGACTCCTCGTCGCCCGCTGCTCCTGACTGCCTTCGGTGGCAGCGTTCCGACCGGGACGAGCGGGTCCCGGCCGAGCGCACGAGGTCTCCCTCGGTCACGTATATCCCTGTTCCCCCCGTCCCAGCGCCAACCACGCCACGGGTTCCTGTGCCGGACTTCGCCTTGATCCGCAGGCTCGCCCACCCGTACCGCCGAATTGCGTTCGTGTTCCTCCGGGCCAGGGTTTGGCATCGGACCCTTCACCGCTGCCTCGCGACAGTCGGCTGTCTCTGCCTATTGGAGGTAACTTACATCACACAGGTCCTCCAAGCGGGATTTGAACCCGCTAGCGGTACACGCTGCGAGGCGCACGGATCCTTCCCGTTGGTCAGGATGACCAGTTACGGGGATGGTGGTGGACGGGCGGAAATCCCGGTTACTTCATCGCGACCGCGCCGCCGGACTGCAGCACCTGGTGAATCTGGTCCACCGCAAGACCCGGGTGCGTGGTAATCGCGCCGTTGGGCCAGCGGATCCGCAGCTCCTCGATCGTTCCGGAAGCGCCCAGGCCGAACAGCAGGCGGGGGTCGCTGGAGCTGGCGTAGCTGGAGCCGGCGCGAACCTCCCGCTGCTGGGTGACGCCGCCGGACTTCAGCCAGACCTTGGCGCCCACAGCCTGCGGGTTACCCTTCGCGGCGCGGAGTTCCAACTCGATCCAATGGCCCGCGGTCGTGCCCTCGTGGCGGTAGTGGGTCGCACGGTCGCGGATGGCGGAGACCACGATGTCCGTCCGGCCGCGATTCTCCAGGTCCCCGAACGCCGCCCCCCGGGCCACCCGCTGTCCCCCCGCGATGCCGGAGGGGACGGAGGTCTCTTCGAAGCGGCCCCCGCCGGTGTTGCGGAAGAGCTGCGAGCTCTGTTTCCAGGTCACCGCGTCGGACAGCACGGCGATATCGTCCAGCACGTGCCCGTTCGCGAAGAAGAGGTCTTGCCGGCCGTCCAGGTCGTAGTCCAGGAATCCGGTGCCGAATCCCAGGTAGCGGAACGTGGCCGAGCCCATCCCGGACGCTATCCCCAGGTCCCGGAAGACCGCCCCCTCGTTGTGGTAGAGCGCGTTCGGCTCCTCGCTGAAGTTCGTGACCATCAGGTCCAGGCGGCCATCGTTGTCGTAATCGCCCGAATCCACCCCCATCCCGGCGCGGCGGTCCCCGTCTTCCCCGTAGGCCACGCCCAGATCCTTAGCCACCTCGCGGAACTTGCCGTTCCCCAGATTCCGGTACAGGAAGTTCGGCCAGAGGTCGTTCGCCACGAACAGGTCCGGCCGGCCGTCGTCATCGTAGTCGGTCCAGAGCACGCCGAGCCCGTTACCCACGGGCGAGCCAAGCGCCGCCGCGGTAACGTCCGTGAACGTGCCGTTGCGGTTGTTGCGGAAGAGGCTGTGCCGCTCCGGCTGGTAGATGCCGGGACCGCAGTAGGTCCGCTTTCCGGGCGTCTTGGAGGCGCAGTAGAGGTCCTTGTCGAGCTGGTACTTGACGTAGTTGGCCACGTAGAGGTCCAGGTAGCCATCGCCGTCGTAGTCGCCCCAGGCAGCGCTGGCGCCCAGCCGGGGGTCGCCCACGCCCGCCTTCGCCGTCACGTCCTCGAACGTGCCGTCCCCGCGGTTCCGGTAGAGCAGGTCCGGACCCATGGCGGTCACAAACAGGTCCACGTGCCCGTCGTTGTCAAAATCGGCGGCAGCCGCCCCCACGCAGTAGTGAGCGCCACCGGACAGGCCGGCTTTCTCGGTGACGTCTTCGAAGGTGCCGTCGTGCTTGTTCCGGAACAGCGCGTTCCGGAGTGGGGCGCCCTGGTAGCCCGGCAGCGGCCGCCCGTTGGTGAAGAAGACGTCCAGCCAGCCGTCGCCGTCGAAGTCGAAGAGCGCGACTCCCCCGCCCATCTGCTCCGGGAAGTAATGCCGCCCGCAACTGCCGTCCGAGTGCTCGAAAGCGCCGAGCCCGCTGCGCGCCGCGGCGTTGATATACGTGGGTCCCGGTTGGGGAGCGGTCTTCACGGGCTGCGCCGGGCGTGCCCCACCGCAGCCCGCGGCCAGCCCGGCGACGGCGGGGAGCAGTAGCCCGGCAAGCCGGAGGTGAGCGCGCCGCGCGGCCGGGTTCAAGGCTGGGACTCCGCGAGCTTCCGGCTCACCTTCTCCATCTCGGCACGCACCTCGGTGGACCGGGGGTCCGCCTCGAGCGCAGCCTGGAGGTGGGTGGCCGCCTGGACATAATCACCGCGCTTCATCGCCTCGCGCCCCAGCCGCAGCCGCTCCTTCGGAGTGCGGACGCCTTCACTGAATTGTTGGGCATGGCTGAGCGCCTCGAACTTCGCGCTGGCACGCGCCGCTTCGGCCGTGCGCCCCAACCGGCGGTAGGTGGCCGCGAGGTTGTAGTAGGCGTTGAGGTCTTTCGGGTTCAGCTTCACCAACCGCTCCAACAGCTTGACCGATTCCTCGAGGTCGCCCTTTGCCGCCCGGCGAGTGAGGACGAGCATCAGCGACCGCATCGCGTTGCTGTTGCTCGGCTCGATCTTCAGCGCCTGCCGGTACAGCTCGATCGCCTTGGGGAGATCGGCGGCCTTCGGGTCCAGCGCGTAGGAGTCGCCGAGGGCCCAGAAGTAGTGCGGCTCCTGCGGGTTGAGCTGGATCGCCTGCTGCAGCGGCTTCCGCGCCTGCTCGTACTCGGCCAGGCTCACGCGATAGAGGCCCAGGCGACCGAAGGCATCGTCCCGCTGCGGGTCCAGCGTAGAGGCTTGCTGCATCTCCGCTGCCGCCGCCTGAAGCTGGCGGAGCAGCTCGTACGCCCGGCCCATCAGGAAGTGGAGGTCCGCGCGGCTGGGGTTCGCCTGCAGCGCCGGCTCCAGCACCTTCTTCGCGCCCTCCCCATCCTCCAGCAGGATCAGCACGTTTCCAAGCGCGGTGCGGATCTCCTCGTCCTTCGGGTGACGCGCGAGGCCGGCGCGCAGGATCTTCGCGGCCCCGGGGAGGTCGCGGCGACGCACCCGCACCTGGCCGCGGCCCCGGTAGACGAACGCGTTCCCCGGGTCCAGCTCGTCTGCTCGTTGATAGGCCGCCTCGGCTACGTCCAGCTTGCTGGCCAGCGTGGCGGTGTCCCCCAGGGCCACCCAGGTAAGGGTGTCCTGCGGCTGCAGCCGGGCCGCGGTCTGCAGGTGCGGGATGGCCAGGGGCGCGGCGCCGGCCTGGAGGTAAGCCCGGGCCGCCTGCATGCGCAGGTTGGCGTTCTTCGGCTCCGCGCTCACCCGCTCCTCCACCTGCCTCCGCAGCTCCGCGAGCTCTGCTTCCATGCGGGCCGCCACGATCGCCGGGGACTCCACCGGCCGCGACGCGATAGCGGGCGCAGTGGTGGTGGTGGGCGGCGTGGTGGACACGACCGCTGTGCCGGCGGGCGGCTTCGGCTTGTACAGGAACTTCCGGGCTACCAGGGCGCCGCCCGTGGCAAGCGCCCCCGCCAGAAAGATCACCGGCAGCTTGCCGTAGCTCATCGGTCCCCTCCCTTTGCTGGGGTTTCTTCGACCTTCAGGTACCGATCGACGGCGGTAGGCTTCACGGTGCTGGTCTTTCCGGATGGCCAGCGAACAGTGAGCGTGAGCCCGGCGCCGTCCGCCGCGGATCCCAACCCGAAGAGCAGGCGGAAGTCCGAATTCGAGAGATAGCTGCCGCCGCTGCGCACTTCCCGGACCTGCTTCCCGGCCGGAGTCTCCAGAGTCACCCGCGC
>JAJFMS010000310.1 GCA_020696885.1 Armatimonadota bacterium
GAACTCGGCCTGCGTGGCGCCGGGGGCGCGGTAGGCATTAGACTTCGGCTTGTTCACCAGCACGTCGTACCCGTCGATCCGGACGTTCTGCAGCCGGTAGGGAGCGAACACGGTCATACACCCGGCTCCCACCGGCGAGCCCGGATAGGCGCCGGCTTCGAACGCCAGGGAGGCCTCGGCCGCGGTGATGATGCCTTCCGCGTCCGTCCCGATCTTCACCCGCATGTAGGTGCCGGGGCTCGGGCCGGTGCCCATCAGCACTTCGGCGCGGTCCATGGTCAGCTTCACCGGGCGGCCGCTCTTCTTGGAGAGCAGCGCGGCCAGCGGCTCCAGGTAGACGGAGATCTTGCCGCCGAAGCCGCCGCCGATCTCCGTGGGCACCACTTTGATCTGGCCGATCGGATGCGACAGCAGGTGAGAAAGCTGGGTCCGGGCCGGGAAGGCGCCCTGCGTGCTGCACCACACCGTCACCTGGCCGTCCGCGCGCCACTCCCCCACCGCATTGTGCGGCTCGATGTAGCCCTGGTGGACCGTGGCCGTTACGAACTCCCGCTCCACCACGTGCGCGGCCTCGGCGAAGCCCTTGGCGATGTCGCCTTCCTCGAAGATGAGGTGCGCGGCGACGTTGCTCGCCTTCTCGGACTTCTCCCCCGCCGTGTCCGTGAACACGTTGTCGTGCAGCAGCGGGGAGTCCGCGTCCATCGCCTTGCGCACGTCCATCACCGGCGGCAGCTCCTCGAACTCCACCCGGATGCGCCGCACCGCTTCATCCGCCAGGTGGGTGCTGGTCGCCGCCACCGCGGCGATGGCGTGGCCGGTGTAGAGCACCTTGTCCCGGGCCAGCACGTTCGCGCTCAGGTGCGCCAGGTTGACCTCACCGCCTTCGCCGAGCACGGCCGACGCTGCGGTGCTGGGGAGGTCCTGGGAGGTGATCACCGCCAGCACACCGGGCATCTTCTCGGCTTCGCTGGTGTCGATGCTCAGGATGCGGGCGTGGGCATACGGGCTGCGAAGCACCCGGCCGTGCGCCATCCGGGGAAGCTGGACGTCCGCACCGTAGACGGCGCGGCCGGTGACCTTATCCACGCCGTCCGGGCGGACGGGGCGCGTTCCAACCACGCGGTAGCGCTGGCCTTCTAAGGACTTGGTATCTGCTGACATACTGGTGGCTCCCGAGGGGTTCAGGCGGCTTCGTATCGGGTTCGGATCCGGACTGCGCAGCGTGCGGTCTCTGATCCCGCATCCCTGTCTATAGGGTATCGCGAGCGGCGGAGGAGGCGGCACGCCACGAACGCCCAACCGGCGCCGCACGGTCCGGTTCCGCAACGAGCCGGAGCCGTCCTTCCCCACCCGCTTAATGTTGAGCGCAGAAGCCACTGGCGAGGATGGAGTAGTGGAGTGATGGAGTGATGGGCAACGCGGCCGTAGGCCGCACCGGCAGCCCCACTACTCCACTACTCCATCACTCCCTGTCGCCGTACGCAGTTCGACGGCGCCCATCCGGGCGCCGTCGAACTGCGAGTGATCTCGATCGCGCCGTCTACATCGGGCAGAGCGTGGCGCCCGGGTGGAGCGCCTGGGTGCTCGGGCCGCTGTCGCTCGGGAACATGGAGAGGGTGTTCGCCTGGCCGGACTTGTACCACTTGGCATGACCGTCCGCCAGTAGCAGGTTGTAGCCCTGCATGTGCGGCATGTAGCCGCCACCCGCTTCATAGCCGATGACGTCGTCACAGTTGCCGCGATACGGTCGAAGGTAAGCCCGGTTAAACACGTAGCCGCGACCGCTCTCCCGGAGCACGATCAGGCTCGCCGGTGCGACCATCGCCGCCTCGGCCAGGCCGGTGGCGGCGATCACGTTGCCGTTCATGTGGTAGCCGATATTCGGGGGTCGGGGCACCAGGGCACCGTTCGCGATGTTGGACGGGCAGAGCCAGATCTGCTCGTTCTTCGTGTACGGGAGGATCGAGTCTTTGTAGTTGGACGGCGTGGCGCCGGCGATCCCGGAGCCCATGAGCGGGTAGCCGTCCGAGGGCTGGGCGGGCCAGACCTGGTCGTAATCCTGGCTGTACATCAGGAACCCGAGCCCCATCTGCTTCTGGTTGCTCAGGCAGCTCGTCTTGCGCGCGGCGTCCCGCGCCTGGGCAAACACGGGGAACAGGATTGCTGCCAGAATCGCGATGATCGCGATGACCACCAACAGCTCAATGAGTGTAAAAGCGCGTCTCATCTTGTCTCTCACAAAGAATGCCTATCCCGCGGCCAACTGCAGTCCAGCGGGTCCCTGCTCGGCATTGAGCAGTGCAACAAGAATTCGACACCCGATTCTCAACTCCTCCGCAACCTGCGAGCACTTTCCACATTGTTACAAGAAATTAAAACAAGCGGCCGGCACCTCTCGGTGCCGGCCGTCGAATGGGAGCCTAACCGCAGCGCGCCCGTATGGGAGACGCAGAGCACGCGGAGTAGAAACGGAGAGGAGAAGTCTGGACGGGATTACAGGATTGAAGGGGATTGAGGGGCTGATGGGGTGAGCGGTCTGCCTCTGCCACCTCTCTTAACCCGATTGAACCGCGGAGACGCAGAGCACGCAGAGAGCAGCCGGGAAGGGAGCGGCCAGGACCGGATGACAGGATTGAGGGACCGATAAGATGAGCGATCTTCCTCTACCCAACGTCTCCTATCCCTCTCCGCGTCCTCTGCATCTCCCATACGGGCGCGCTGCGGTTACCCCCCCGGTTTGCCCCACTACCGGTGCGTCAGGCGCTCGCCTTGCGCTGGGCCGCTTCCTGCACCGCCCGGATGATCTTGTCGTAGCCGGTGCAGCGGCACAGGTTGCCCGCCAGCCACCAGCGGATCTCGTGCTCCGTGGGGTTCGGGTTCTGCTCCAGCAGCGCCTTGGCCGCCACGATGAACCCCGGCGTGCAGATCCCGCACTGCAGCGCGGCGCCTTCCAGGAAGCACTGCTGGAGCGGTGCGAGCTCCTCGGCGCCGCTGATCCCCTCAATGGAGGTGATCGACGCGCCCTCGCACTCCACTCCCAGCACGCAGCAGGAGTTCACGAGCCGCCCGTCCATCAGCACGTTGCAGGCGCCGCAGTTGCCGTTGTTGCAGCCTTCCTTGGAGCCGGTAAGCGTCAATCGCTCCCGCAGCACCTCCAGCAGGCTCTCCCGCGGCTCGCACAGGAAGGTAGCCGGCTCGTTATTTACGGTAGCGCTGATGGCCACCTTGCCGGAAAGTAGTTCTGTTGCCATTCCCCGTCTTCTCCCGATGCTTAAGCGGACTTCGCACGATCGATCGCGCCCTGGAGCGCGCGCTGGGTGAGCACCCCGGCCAGGTGCTTGCGGTGCTCCGCGGTGCCGCGCTGGTCCGTGATCGGGGTGGCCGCGGCGCGCGCCAGAGCCGCGGCCGCGGCGATCGACTCGGCCGAGACCGGCTGACCCGCCAGTGCCGCGCCGGCTTCCGGCACGAAGAGCGGGCGCGGCGCCACGGCCGACAGCGCGATCCGCGCCGAGACGAAGTTCTCGCCCGCCGTATCCAGCACCACGAAGGCCCCCACGCCCACCTCGGCAATGTCCATCTCGTTGCGCGGGATGAAGCGCAGGTAACGTCCCCCCGAGTGAGCCGGAGGCGCCGGGAGGTGGAGGGAGATGAGCAGTTCGCCCTCGCCCAGCACGTTTACGCCGGGAGCAGTGCAGAACTCCTCCACCGGCACGGTCCGCACGCCGTTGGGACCACCGATCTGCGCGACCGCGGAGTAGGCGATCAGCGCGGGGACGGAGTCCGCGGCCGGGCCGGAATTGCACAGGTTGCCGCCCACGGACGCCCGGCCCTGGATGCCGATGCCGCCGATGATCGACGCGGAGTCTACCAGTCCGGGATACGCGCGGATCACGTCCGGATTGGTGTAAAGCACGTGGCACGGCACCGCGGCGCCGAGCGTCAGCCCCTCGGACGCATCGTACCGGAGCTCCATCAATTCCGGGATTCGCTTCCCGTCGACCACCACGTCGACGTCCCGGATGTGCTCGCGGACCTGAACGATCAGGTCCGTGCCGCCCGCCAGCACCCTGGCACGGCTGCCGAACTGACTGAGGATAGCAACGGCGTCCTGCACGGACTGCGGCGCCGCATACTGGATGTCACGCACTGCGTTTCTCGCTTCCAGCGACTTCGAGAATGGGATGCGACGAGACGCCGCCGCATCTGGGCGCCCGTCGTTGCCCTGTTCCCCGACCCCGGAGTGGGTTCCTTCGATCGCTCACGGTGGAAGCTTAAAACAAAAACCGCCGGAGCGCACAAAGGCGCTCCGGCGGAGTGGTCCGGCGGGGGGATGATGGGGGGTAATGGAGTGATGGAGTAGTGGAGTGTTGGGCTGCCGGTGCCCGTACGGGCGTTCCCACCACTCACCCACTCACCACCCTACTCCCCAAATCACTTCCTCGTGATCCGCAGCTCGGTGCCGGCGGGCGTCGTACCGGTGTTGGCGGTGAGGTCCGCGAACATGGTGCCGGAGACGGCCCGGGTCTTGACCCTGAAGCTCACCTTCTTTGCGCCCGCGCGGACGATCACCGAGGTCGGCGCCTGGACCAGGGCCGCGTTCGAGGTCACCTGCACCGTGAGGCCCCCCGCCGGCGCCGCGGCTTCCAGCGTAACGGTAGCGGTGGTGGAGGCTCCGCCCCGGACGGTAGCCGGCTTCAGCTTCACCTGGAGCACTGCCGGAGGCCGAACGGTCAGCGTGGCCATGGCAGTGCTTCCGGCAATGGCCCCGGTGATGGTCGCGGAGCGGCTGGCGTTGGTGGCCACTGTGCGGATCACGAATGCACGGGAGGTGGTCCCCTGCGGAATGGTTACCGAGGACGGCACCACGGCATAGCTGCTGGAGCTGGTCAGCGTGACCACTCTTCCACCCAGTCCGGCCGGGCTCGTCAAGGTGACCGTGCCGGTGACCGGGGAGCCTCCCAGGACGGACGCAACGTTCAAGGCGAGCCGGAGCGACGGGGCCGCCGGGGAGATGGCCACCACATCGCTCCGCGTGGCGCCGTTGTAGCTGGCCGTAACCGACGCCGAAGTAGCGACGATGACGGTGGAGGTCTGCACGGTGAACGTGGCGGAGCTGCTGCCGGCCGGCACGGTCACGCTGGCCGGCACCGTGGCGGCGCTGCCGTTGCGGGACAGGGTCACCACCACCCCACCGGTGGGAGCGGCGGCGCTCAGGGTCACGGTGCCGGTAGAGTTAGCCCCACCGGTGACGGAGGTCGGGTTCACTGAAAGCGACGTGAGCGACACGGCCGCACTCGCCGGCTTCTGCACCAGGAGGATGGCCGTCCGGCTGGAGCCGTTGTAGGTCGCCGCAAGGGTCACCGGGGTGTCGACCGAAACGCTCCGGGTGGTGATGGTGAACGACG
>JAJFMS010000311.1 GCA_020696885.1 Armatimonadota bacterium
TATGAAAGAGCGCTCGACTCGCGGAATGCGAGGCCGAGAGACATCATCGGCAGCGTTGATGACCGGCAACGGGAGACCAATACCCGCGCTTACCCTTACAGCGCCATCGCCATGCTGGAGATCACCGCCGGAGACGGATCGCGGTGGGTCGGAACCGGCTGGTTTGTAAGCCCTCGGACCCTCATCACCGCCGGTCACTGCGTGTTCATCCGGGACTTTCGCCCGAACGGTCCCGGAGGGTGGGTCCAGTCCATCCGGGTTATCCCCGGGTGCAATGGGCTGAACAACGAGCCGTTCGGATCCGTGGTCGCAACCAGGTTCCAGACGGTCACGGGCTGGAAGAACGCCCCCCAGGGCGACCCCGAGGCGGAACAGTTCGACTACGGCGCCATCCTGCTCCCGGCAAACTCTCCGGTTACCGGGGTGCAGGTGGGCACGTTCGGCATCGGCGCCTTCGATGACTCGGACCTGCATTCGAGCCAGTTGAACCTCGCCGGCTATCCCACGGACAAGCCCACCCACACCCTCTGGTACGACGTACAGGGCATCCGTCACGCCACGACGCGCCAGGTGTTCTACGACCTCGACACGTTCCGCGGCCAGAGCGGCGCGCCCGTGTACATCGCACTCGATAACAGCCGGGTCGCGGCGGCCATCCACACCTACGGCACCTCCAGCAGTAGCTCGAGTAACGCGGGCACCCGGATCACCGAGGACGTCTTCAACGTGATCCAGTCCTGGAAGACCTGATTGGTGCGAACGGACGAAGAGCAGAAGCGAGAGGCGCGACCCGCAGACGGAGCTCGCGCCTCTCGCCGCCAGGGAGACCGGGAATGAGAACGCGGTTCAATGGCTCCGCACTGGCCTCCGCCCTGGTCGCCGCAGCAATGCTGTACTCGGCAGACCGGGCGGCTTCCCCCTCTCGGCCCGGCCCGGAGAGCGCACTGTTCAGCGCGGGTGGGCCGGGAACCGCCAGCAGCGGCACTGCTAACCCACTGGGATCCGGCCCAGGTGCGCCGGTAGGGGCAGCAGCGCCCCGGCCCGTTCGCGCGGATACTACCCGGGCGGACGTGCTGGACCAAATGAACGACTCTCTACGGGTGTTTCCCAGTCTGGTCCACCTCCGCCTCACCAGGCCCGTAACCGTTGAAAGCTCCACCGCGGCCGGATACTTCTGGTTGGCGCTTCCCGCGGTCGGACCCGCCAGGGACCGTCCGGCGATCGACAAAGGCGCCCCTAACCAGGACCCTGCGGCCGCGGCCAAGGCCGCTGAAGCAGCAGCAGCGGTCAAGACCGCAATCGAGGCCTCGGAAAAGGTCCGGAAGGATGGGATACGCCTCGTCCTGCACGCTCTCGATCTGCGCGACGTCGAGCGTAACCGGACGCTTCGACTGCGAGATACCATTGAGTGCGGGCCCGTACCTGGCGCCGGCGCGCCGGTACGCTGGACGGTGCCGCTGGCCGGGGCAAACACCGACACTGCTTGCGGCGCCTATCGCGGCTACCTGCTGGCATCGCGCACGCCCGATCAGGGCACCGATATCCCCCCACCACTGCCCATTCCGGTGCTGCTGGAGGTCCGGGATCCTCCTGGTGCGGCGTTGGTGATACTCGCGCTGGGAGCGCTGATCCAGGGACTGTTGGCGGCCTATCCCAAGTTATGGATGCGGGACGACGAGTTGCTGGCGGACCTGGGAGACCGTGAGAACCTGGTGCTTGCCGATCCGGCCCTCGCCTCCCCGGACTCGGTGGGAGTGCCCTTCCGCCGCCGCTTCGGCGCCCTATTCCGCGAAGTGGCGGTAGCCCTCGAAACCGGCAATGTTGAAGGCGCCGCAAGCGGTTTGCAATCTGCCGCAACACACTGGGGAAAATGGTCGATGGACCGGGACGTCTGGGTGGCGGCACTCGGGCGTGTGCGGGAGGCGATCGATCGCTTGGAGCGAGAAGAGGAAGCGACCGCGAACGTGGGCCGCACACTGCCGCGTCACCCGGCGAGCCTCCTCAAGCGGCTCTTCGACCACTACTTTGCAGCGCCGGACAGGGCTGCCGGAACCTATGAAGCGGAGTCGCTTGGCTACTTGAATTGGGTCGAGCGATACTTCCGCGTTAGGGGCCAGATTGACGCCGCTCGCGCACTCGCCCTCAGGGTGCCCGATCCTACAATCCGAACGCGACTCTTACAGGAGCTTGGTAGGATGCGAAGCGGCTGGGAGGTACTAGACGGTACTGAGGATCTCCGCAGCGAGGAGGAGCGCATTCAGGAAGGGCTCGGTCAGGTCAGGTCTGCGGCGGTGGAGAACACGCCGCCCGCCGAGCGCGCCGAGTCTGAATCGGCGCCTTCCTTCGAGCTCGGTGTAAGAACGCCGGCGGGAGCCAAGTCCGAGGATCTCCTCGATTCCGGGGAGCTAATCCCCCGCTCCATTCGCGCCCGCGTGGAGAGTGCCCGCACCGCCCAAGCGGCTTACGTATGGACGCCGGTGGTGATCACCTATGTGGGCCTGATCCTACTCGGCTACCAGCAGACCTACGACGCCAACCCCACATTCGGTGCCGACCGGCTGAAGGACTACTCCAGCGTGGCGCTCTGGGCCTTCGGCGCCAGCGTCGCCGCACGCGCCGCCTCGTTGACCCTCTCCACAGGCCTCTTCCAGCAAGATCGGGCGCCGCAGCAACCCCTCACCTCACCCGGAGGAAGCGGCAGCAATCCCACCGACCCGTCCACCAGCGTCGGCTCCCCGGAAGCCGCGCCCCTGGTGCAGCGCCGGACCGCCGCCACCCTGCGACGGGCGTTCTGGCACTGGTAATCCAGCGGGTTCCGGTCCGGCGCCGGCGGAAATCGGATACTGCAACTGGGCGCGCTTCGGATCCAGAGACCACACCATGACTTCAGGTAGAACCTTCCTGCTCGGAGCTTCCGCGCTGGGTCTCACCGCCGGGACGACGGATGCCTGGAAAGACACCGTCGCCTTCCTGGAAGCCCAGCAGGCGGAAGGGGTCTTCCCCGGCGCCGCGCTGCTGGTAACGCGCTCCGGAAAGAGCGTGTTCGAGCGGTATCAGGGCACCTACTGTTCGTTGACCCGCCGGGATGCACCGTTGACCGCCGCCGTGCGTCACCCGCTGTATTCCTTCTCGAAGCTGGTCTCCGCCACGGTGGTGTTGATGGCGGTGCAGGACGGTCTCGTGAAGCTGGATGAGCCGATGGTCAGCTACGTGCCGGAGTTCACCGGCGGGGGGAAGGACGCCAGCACCCTCCGCCACCTGCTCACCCATTCGGCCGGCATCCCCTCCGCCCCGGTCGGCGGAGCGTCGACGGAGCCCGAGTGGAAGCAGGCCGTGGCAGCCGTATGCGCGGCGAAAACCGAATGGGAGCCCGGCTCGCGCACCGCCTACCACGGGCTCACCGGCCTCTTCGTCGCCGCGGAGGCGGTCCGGCGGAAGAACGGCGGCAAGACCTGGGAGACGCTCCGCCGGGAGCGCCTCTTCACGCCGCTCGGTGCTGCGTCCCTCACCTTTGCGCTGCCTCCCGAGGAAGACCTGGTAGCCCTGACCCCACAGCCCAAGGAGCTGCCGAAAACCGTGCGGGAGGCGTTCCCCTACGCCGGCCATCCGGCGGGCGGCTGCTTCGGCACCGCCACCGATGCCATGAAGGTGCTGCAGCTCCACCTGAACGGCGGCACCTGGGGCCAGCAGCGGTTGCTGGGGGAGCCGCTGCTGCGCGAGATGCACCGCGTCCAGTACCTGCAGCAGATCGAGCAGGCCCGCGCGGACAGCAAGCCGCCCGTGCACGAGCCGTGGGAACTCGGCCCGCTGCTCCGCGGTCCCGGGCCGAAGTCCGGCGGTCACGACTGGTTCGGCTTCCGGGAGGGGCACACCACATCGAGTCGTCGCCCTTCTCGCCGAAGCGACCTGCCAGGGATCCGAGGCGCTCCCGCCACCGGCGGCCATTCGGAGAGCTCGGCGAGGCATCCATGCCGTGGGTGAAGTCGATGACGAAGTCCCCGTCCCGCGGGCTGCCCGGGAGGCCGACCAGCGGATCGTTCGCCTTCGACCACACCGATTCGTCCAGGTAGTTCCGGTTCAGATCGCCAGGGGCGAAGCGCGGGTCCAGCACGTTGAGCGCCGAGGACCCCGCAACGCGCGAGCCGGACCGTAGCCCGAACTCCGCCAGAGATGGCGCGTATGCCATGTAGCCGTTCGGGTAGACGAAGTGGGTCGGCGCGGCGGCGGACAGCTCTCGGGCGAAGATCGCCTGGCTCCAGTAGAGCTCTCGCCGCACCTCCGCCGGCTTGAGGGCGGCCGACGGCTCCCAATGGTTGCCGGCGTGCGCATAACCGTGGTTCACGATCCCCCACCCGCGCTCCCGGAGTTGCCGGAGCTGGTCCCAGTCCAGGAACGTCGAGTTGCCGCTCCCGGTCCGCAGCACGATCACCGCCGCGCCGCCGACTAGCGGCCTTCGCGCGCCGCCCGCCACGCCGGGCGGCGCGTCCGTGTACCCGTACTGCGCCAGCAGCGGCTGGGACACGGTGAGCGTGGAGGTCGGCCCGTCGTCGATCTCCACGGCATACGCCCACCCCTTGCCGTAGCGGAACGTGCTGACCTCGGCCGTGGGAACGCCCTGGTCCGCGCCGGCTGCCAGTTCCAGGTCCATTCGGTGGTGGGGGCGGGCGCTGTCGCAGCCGGAGCCAGGGAACACGCGGCCAGGGCCGCAGCGGCGAGCAGGATTGAGGCGAGACGGATGGAACGCATGGTTGAACTAGAACCGGTCTCACCACGGAGACACGGAGACACGGAGAGGGAGAGGAGAGAGAGTTTTAGACGGGATTTGTCAGGATTTAATGGATGCGGAGGGGACGCCGTAGGTCACGGCTACTACATTCGACCATCCAATAGATCTTGGGTGTCCTGGCCTCTCGGGACACCCGCCGCCGCCGCGGTGCCTCGACCGCCCTGCCCCATCCCGTCAATCCTGTTAATCCTGTCTAAAACTCTCCTGGCAAGGCCTCGGCCATCCTATCCCATCCTGTTATCCTGTCCAAAACTCCCCCTGGCATGCCTACCCGGTGCTTTGCATCGCCGCGGCGAGGCCGATGATGCTCATCAGGATGGCGTCGCGCCAGTCTCTTGCCTCTTCGGATTCCTCGTCGGGGAGCTCGTCCCAGAGTTGGAGCAGCGCCACCTGCAGCTTGCTGAGCGGCGCCGTGGCCGGGTTGCGGAACTCCACGGTGCGGCGCACCACGGCGGAGGTCTCCATCAGCTCGCCCTGCTGGGTGACCTGCAGGACCCAGTCACAGGTCCGGCGGTACTCCTCTTCGATCCGCGCGTGGAACCGCTCCGCTACCTCACGGGGCTCCACGCGGCCCGCGTACCACCGGGCCGTCTCCAGGTGGGCGCGCTTCAGCTCTA
>JAJFMS010000312.1 GCA_020696885.1 Armatimonadota bacterium
CCGGCGGCTCCTGGTTGTCCAGCTCCCTCGCGCCGCCGCCCTTCCGTTTCTTCAGCTACGACATCGCCACCGTGAAGTTCGCACAGGCGGCCCCGGACATCACGCCTCCGAGCTGCGTGGTGGGCACGCCCGTCACGCTGACCGGCCCCACGCGAGTCTACGTGCCGGTGCAGGTGCTGGACAACGGCTCCGGCGTCGCGAGCGTGGAGCTGACGGCGCGCAGCACCAACTGCAAGCTGCAGTACCCACTGGGGACGGATGCCCCCATCCATCCGACCTCCGGCCGGCCCACGATTACGGTGAACCCGTCTCAAAGCTCGATCACCGTGTACGCCGTGAAGATCAACGCCAGCCAGGGCGCCCGGGTAGAGCTGCGGGTGGCCGATGCCGCGGGGAACTCGATCCTCTGCGACCCGGTGATCGCGACGCTCGAGATCCCGAAGGGGAGCCGGAGCGTCACCCGCACGTACAAGGGGCTGCCGGCCGTGGAGCATTACCTCCGGTTGGACAACGGAGCGCCGGGGCTTCAGCGCGTATCCGTCTCGGTCAACGGTCGCGCTGCCGGGCGCGTCGAGTTGGCGGACGGTGAGGTCCACCAGGCCGACCTGCAGCAGTGGTACCGCGCGGGGGACCGCAATCAGGTCCAGGTAACGGCCAAGGGCGCACCCGGAAGCCGCGCGATCCTGATGATCGGGGATGCCTCGATGGTCAACGGTTCCGGGACGCACCACCAAGCGGCGCTCCCGAGCGCGCCTGCCGGCGTCAACCTGGACTGGGGCGGATAGCTCGACGCCCTGAGCCAGTGACGGCTGGGCGGCGCGGGGAGATCTCCCGCGCCGTCCAGCTTGCGTCAAGGGGTGGTATGCGCCCGCACAAACGCCGCGATCCGGTTGATCGCCGTCCCCGCTTCCGGCAGCAGCGGCTCGTGGGACTGGAAGACATGGAATAGTCCGCTCCAGATCTCCAGGGTGGCGCGCACTCCGGCCTCGTGGGCCCGGGCGGCCACGCGCACGCTGTCATCGCGGATGATCTCGTGCTCGCCGACCTGGACCAGCAGCGGGGGAAGACCGTGGTAGTCCCCGAACACCGGGGAGGCCAGCGGGCTGGCGGGGTCCGCTTCGCCCAGGTAGAGCCGCACGAAATCGGGGAGGCAGAGCGGGCTCATGATCGGGTCCTTCGGGGCCTCGGAGCCCAGCGATTCCCCGGTGAGGGTCAGGTCGGCGAACGGCGAGATCGCAATACCCGCCGCCGACAGCGGCTCGCCGCGATCGCGGAGGGCCAGCAGCATGGAGAGCGTCAGCCCGCCACCCGCGGAATCCCCGCCGATCACCACCGCCCGCGCCGCGCCGGCTCCATCGGGTCCGCATTCGCGCAGCCAATGATAGGCGCGCAGCGAGTCCTCCAATCCGCAAGGGAACGGGTGCTCGGGAGCCAGCCGGTAATCGAGGGCCAACACCGCACCCCCTATCGCCAGTGACAGGCGCGCGGCCAGCGTGAGGTAATAGTCGGACGAGCCCGCGATGAAGCCGCCGCCGTGCAGGTAGAGGAGGCGCAGATCGGGGTCCCCACCCGCGGCGATCACCCACTGCCCCGGAACGCCCGCGGCGTCAGCCGCCGTGCAGCGCACGTCGAGGTGACTCGGCTCGCGACGGGTCGCCATCCGGCGGCGTAAGTCGTCGAAGTCGAACCCGTACGCGCCGAAGGGAGGCGTCTCGTGCAGCGTCTCGAAATACCGCCGGCTCTCGGGGGAAAGCATGGTCGTGTTCATCCGCCTTCTACCGCGCGGAGGCGGTGACTACGGGCGCGATGATCCGGGAGGCGTGCTCCCGCTCGTGGTGCACGGCGTTCTTCGCCACCAGCATCTTGGCGGGCAGCTCCAGGGTGAGCGGCTCGCCGGTGTTGGGATTGGGCTCGTAGAACGGCGCGCCGGTGCTCGCCACGGTGATCCGGATCCGGTGCCCCTGGTTGAACACCTGGCTCATCCAACCCACGTGGAAGCCCACGCGGTACACCTTTCCGGGCCGCATGAAGACTTCCTTCTCGAAGCCGTCCCGATAGCGGGCGCGGCGCACGTAATCCGCGATGAGCATGGAGCGCCCGTCCGGGTAGACGTCGCTCACGCGCACGATGAAGTCTGTGTCTTTCGCGGAGGAGGAGACGTAGAGGTCCGCCTTCACGTCTCCGGTCCACTCCACCGGCGCGGCCAGCACCGGGCTGGTGAAGGTCCGCACCTCCGCCTGCTTCTCGAACGCCTGCGCGTCCATCGCGCCCGGGAACGCGCGAGTGGGGATCTGCGCGGGATGCACCGGGTCCGCCGCGAACGTGGTCTGCGAATGCTCCTCGTAGGGGGCGCTGGTGGTGAGGAGGCCGTGCGCCTGCAGGTAGTAGCCGGTGCTCTTCGCGGCCACCGGCCAGTCCTTCGCGTCCCGCCACTCGTTGCCCGGGGCGCCCGGCTCTCCACAGGCGCCCATCGCGTAGTAGCGCACCGGCGCGTCCCGGTCCACGCCGGTGTCCTTCCCCTTGAGGTAGTGGTCGAACCACCGGATCACATGGCCTTCGCGGTCGAAGACGGCGTTCTCGGGGAACGTCAGCTCGTTGATCTTGTTGGCCTTGGTGCCGCCGTGGACCCACGGACCGATCAGGAGCTGCTGTTTGCCGCGGGAGTTGGGCCCGCCGCGGTGCTGCCGACCGATAAAGCTGTCCACGGAGCCCTGGCACATGAAGTCGAACCAGCTCCCCAGCGTGAAGCAGGGGACGTTCATGCGGTCGAAGTGGCGGCTGCAGTCCTCGTCCTGCCAGTAGCGGTCGTAGGTGGGGTGCTGGAACCACTCGGCCAGCAGCGCGCGGTTGTGCTCCGGCACGCGGGCCGTGCTGTCCATCTGCTTGAACCGCTCCGGGCGGGTGGTGCCGCCGATCCGGTAGCCTTCGTGAAAGAGACTGAGGCCGGTATCGGTCATGTACTGCGCCACCAGGTGCGGCGGCCGGGTGATTGCCAGGAAGTTCTGCGCGAAGCCGGCCTGCGAGCCGCCCATGGTGCCGACCTTGCCGGTGCACCACGGCTGCGTGCCCAGCCACTCACACAGGTCGTAGCCGTCCTTTAGCTTGCCCCAGCCCAGGGCCCGGTAGCCGACCCACGTGCCTTCGGACTTCTGCGCGCCCCGAAAGTTGGCGCCCGCCACCGCATAGCCGGCCGCCGCGATCCGCGCGAACGCCTGCCGGCTGGCGAGGCTGTCCATCGGCGCGTATCGCTGCTCCAGCAGGCCCGGCCACGGCCCCTTTCCGGGTGGGCGGAACAGGTAGACGAAGAGGCGCGTGCCGTCGCGCATCGGCACCATCACGTGCTCCTCGGTCACCCCGCCCGCGTGGGTGATTGTCTCCTGGGCTCGGGACACGGCACTGAACGGCAGCGAGGCGGCGGCAAGGGCGAGGATCGGCAGTAGTAAGCGACAGGCACGCATGAATACCAGCTCCAGGAACACGATCGATCGTTACGGGACACTTCACACCGGGATCCGGATGCTCCTGCGGTGACCGCCCGGCGTAGTGCCAAGGGAGTAACCATCCGTCTGCAATCGGCGTTATCTACGGTGGAGACCTATACGCGGAACGGGAAGGCGGGAGAAGGATGCAGCGGCGTGGATTTACCTTGATCGAACTGCTGGTGGTGATTGCCATCATCGCCATTCTGGCCGCGATCCTGTTTCCGGTCTTCGCCCAGGCGCGGGAGGCCGCCCGCAAGACCCAATGCGCCAGCAACATGCGCCAGCTCGGCATGGCGTTCCGGAGCTACAGCCAGGACTATGACGAGCAGCTTCCGGCCACGTGGGACGGAGCGGTCGGAGACGGCGCCAACTCCGGCACGGGCGGCTGGATGTACTTCACCGACTTCCTCGGCCCGGCTACCTTCGATCCGGCCCGGGGGTCGCTCTTCCCCTACGTGAAGAGCACCGGGATCTTCCAGTGTCCCACGGACGGCGCCCGCCGGGGGAACAGCTACTCCATCAACTCACTGCTTAGCTCCCCTACGGCGATCACCGGATACCATGCGGGCCTGGCGGACGCCGCGCTCACGGAGCCGGCCAGCACCTTCCTGCTGATCGAAGAGCACGAGGACCAGCTACGGACGACGGACGACGGCTATTTCAACGTCTGGATCCCGAACAAGCTCTCGCCCCGCCACCAGGGCGGCGCCATGTTCCTCTTCTGCGACGGTCACGTGAAGTGGCTGAAGAGCGACACGATCCGCTACCCGCACCCCACCGGAACGTACCGCTTCGAGCCGTAGTCCTGAAACGCCACACCCGGGGTGCCCCCACGCCCCGGGCGAGATCCTTCGCTTCGCTCCAGGATGACCAGGGACACTGGAGGGACGTACGGGCCTGTGGGGTGCAACTCGTCCCCCCTCTCCCCTGCTCCTCTCCGTGTCTCTGTGTCTCCGTGGTGAACACCCCCGTTCCGCCCGAGCCAAGGAGGCGCGCGCCTCCGCACGGAAGTATCACCTGCCGGCCAGGATCACCGTTCGGCAGGAGGACTTCGATGGCGACGGACTTCGGCACCGGGCTCAGCTACCTCAGCGGCCTCTCGCAGATTCCCCTGCTGGGGGAGACGATCGGCGATAACTTCGATCGCACTGTGGCGCGCTGTCCGGACCGGGATGCGGTGGTGGTGCCGCACCAGCGCCTTCGCTACACCTACGCGGAGCTGGCGACCGAGGTGGACGTCTGCGCCCGGGCGCTCCTGGCGCTGGGCATCCAGCCTGGGGACCGGGTAGGGATCTGGGCGCCCAACATCGCGGAGTGGACCGTGGTGCAGTTCGCCGCGGCGAAGGTGGGCGCCATCCTGGTGAACCTCAACCCGGCCTACCGCCTCACGGAGCTGGAGTTCGTGCTGCGGCGGGCCGGCGTGCGCCTGCTCTTCTTCGCCCCGCGCGTGAAGACCAGCGACTACGTGCAGATGCTGACGGAGCTGATTCCCGGCCTTCAGGAGCAGCCCGCCCGGCCCGAGCGGCTGCACGGCTCGCCGTTCCCGGACCTCCAGTACCTCTGCGTCATCGACGCTGAGGCCCGGCCCGGGTGCTGGAGCTGGAGCGACCTGCCGGAGCTGGCCGGGAGCGCCTCGCCGGACGACCTCCGCCGCCGGCAGGCCGCGCTGCAGTTCGACGATCCGATCAACATCCAGTACACCTCCGGCACCACCGGCTTTCCGAAGGGCGCCACGCTCAGCCACCACAACCTGCTGAACAACGGCTACTTCGTGGGGCAGCGGATGCGGTTTTCGGAGCAGGACCGGCTCTGCATCCCGGTGCCGCTGTACCACTGCTTTGGGATGGTGATGGGCAACCTCACCTGCACCAGCCACGGCGCCGCGATGGTTTACCCCGCCCCCACGTTCGATCCGCT
>JAJFMS010000313.1 GCA_020696885.1 Armatimonadota bacterium
ATGCACCTTCCTACGTGGAGCGCAGCGCCGACAGCGAGCTGTTCGCCGCCCTCCGGCACGGTGAGTTCTGCTACGTGCTCACCTCCCGCCAGATGGGGAAGAGCTCCCTGATGGTCCGCGCCGCGGGCCGGATGCGAGGCCTGGGCACGCGCGTGGCGCTGCTGGACGTGACGTCGCTGGGGCAAATGGTGACGCCGGAGCAGTGGTACCTGGGCATGCTGCTCCGGTTGGGCAGCCAGCTCGGCTGCTCCGAAAGGCTGCGCGCGCATTGGGACACCCTGCCGGAGCTGGGACCGGTGCAGCGCTGGTTCGCCGCTGTGGAGCGGGTGTTGCTGCAGTCACCTGTCGAGCCGGAGCCCGCTGCGCTGGTGCTCTTTATCGATGAAATCGACGCGGTGCGGTCGCTCCCGTTCAGCACGGACGAGTTCTTCGCCGCCATCCGCGGCTGCTACAATCGCCGGGCTGAGGAGCCCGCGCTCCGCCACCTCACCTTCTGCTTGCTGGGGGTGGCCTCCCCCGCGGAACTGATCCGCGATCCTCACACCACTCCCTTCAACATCGGCCGTCGCATCGAGCTGCAGGACTTTACCCCCGAAGAGGCAGCGCCCCTGGCCCGCGGCCTGGCGCCGGGAGCGCCCGAGCAGGGCAGCACACAGTCGGAGCTGTTAGCGCGCGTTCTGTACTGGACCGGCGGCCATCCTTACCTCACCCAGCGCCTCTGTCGCGCCCTCGTGGAAGCTGCGGACCAAAGCGGTTCTCCCGTCGCATGGGTAGACCGGGTCTGCGGCGCGCTCTTCCTGACTGCGGGAGCCCGCCAGAGGGACGACAACCTGCTCCACCTGCGAGAGCGCCTGCTGCGGAGTCACGGAGACCTCACCGCGCGGCTGGAGCTCCTGCGGCAGTCCTTGCGAGGCGTACGGTTCCGCGACGCCGAGGACGACCCGGTAGTGGAGGTGCTCCGCATCTCCGGGGTAGTGCGACTCGATGGCGCCGTGCTGCGCATCCGCAACCGGATCTACGAGCGGTGCTTCGATCGGGCCTGGCTGCAGGCCCAGATGCCCGGCGCCGAGCTACGCCGGCAGCGCGCCGCCTTCCAACGCGGTCTCCTACGTGCCGGGGCGGCCGCGTCCGTGGTTGTAGCGTTGGTAGGCTCCCTGGCCCTGAGCGCCAACCAGAGCGAAGCGCGGGCGCGAACGCTGACCCACCGTCTCGAGCGACAGGTGAAACAGCAGGCCGCCACACTGGCCAAGCTGGAGGCGGCGAACGCCCGAGCACGCCGGGAAGCGCGCGCGGCCCAACTAGCGAAGCGAGGGGAGCGGCGGCAGCGCCTCGGGGCGGAGAGCGCCCGGAGCAGCGCCGTCCGGGCCGCGGCCGCGGCGGAGGCGCAGCGCCGCACCGCGGTTCGTTTCCAACACGCAGCGGACCAGGAGCGCGAGCTGAGCCGGCGCCGCCTGGTGCGGGCGCACGTAGCGGCCGGAATGCAGCGCGCCGCCGACGGGGATCCTTACGGCGGCCTGCTCCGGTATGTGGAGGCGCTGCGGATCGATCCGGCGGATGCACCGCTCCACCGCCTCCGGATCGGTGCCGTGCTGGCCCAGGGACCGCGGCTAACGGCGATTCACCGCTTCCCACGCCTACCGAACACGCCTATCTCGCTCCGGTTTAGCCCGGACGGCGCTCGGCTAGTCTCCCTGGTCGGTGACGAGATCCACGTCTATCACGCACGCACGGGCCGGGAGTTGGGTAGACCGCTGTTAGCGTCGGACGGCCTTGATCACGTGGTCTTCGCGCCGGACAGCCGGCAAGTGCTCCATCTCGGCTCCGGGACGGCGCGGCTCTGGGCGCCCGAAACCGGAACGGTGCGACGGATGCGCGTCCCGACCCGAGAATTCATGGGAACGAGCAGCTTCACCCGGGACGGACGGACCGTGGCGATCGCGGACGGCGGCGGCAACGTCTGGGTTTGCGAGGCGGCTTCCGGGCGGCTGCTCGCCGGGCCGTTGCCTCATCCGACCGAGGTCGGAGGCCTCGACTTCAGCCCGGACGGCTCGGTCCTCGCCACCGCCGGCCGCGACCGCCTGCGCCTGTGGGACTGGCGGAAGTCAGGCCTACTGCCCACGCAGTTTCCCGGCTCCGGCGGCGAGGCGCGGGTGCGCTTTAGCGTGGACGGACGGCGGCTGCTGAAGTCCGGGGCTCGCGCGGGGATCTGGGACGCGGCGGATGGCCGGCAGGTGGCGCTCGTGCCGGAGATCGTCACGTCCGAGATCATCACCAGCCCGGAAGGGACGCAGTGGGCGATTGCGGACCACCGCGGAGTGCGCATCGCGAGCACTGCGGACGCCGGAGGCGGGCGTCCGCGGCTGGACGCGGGATCTGGCCTGGTGACGGTCTCGCTGGGGCCGGAAGGGTCCGTGGCCACCACGCTCACGGAGGATGGCGCCCTGCGGACCTGGGATACGGCCAGCGGGGCCGCCCTGATGGAGCCGGTGCAGCTCTCCGCCTCGGCTCGGGCCGCGGCCTTCTCGCCCGGCGGCCAGGAGCTGGCCACGCTGGATGCCCTGGGAACCCTGCGAATCTGGGATCTCGCGCCGCGCGGTCTGCCGCGCCGGTCGCTGACCGAGCTCACCGGCGGGGCGGCACCCTGGCGAGTAGCCCATTCCGGCTCGCTGATCTGGACGGCACACGAACGTACCCTGCGCTGGCGCTCGCTGGACGCGGACCGGGCGCCGGTGGTAACGCTTCAGTGCGATGCGCCAATCAAAGAAGCCGGCGTTGCCCCGAACGGCCGCGATGCGGTAACGGTGGACGACCTCGGTCACGCTGCGCTCTGGCATCGCCGCGGAGAGACATGGGAGGCGCGGAAGGTCCGCTGGAAGCCTCCCGCAGCCGTTTTCCTCTCGCCCAACGGCGACGCGTGCGCCTACTATGCCCGCGACAAGTCCGTGCAGGTCTTCCGCCTTCCGGATGGGAAGCCGCTCTCCGAGGTGATGATGCTGGGATACGGCCCGCCGGGCAGTACCCCCTTCAGTCCGGACGGTCAGCGCCTACTGCTCCTGGACCGGAGCACCTCCTCACTCCTTACCCGGCAACCGCCCAATGGAACCGGACGATTTGTGCGGCGGCGACCGATCCGCCACTACCGTCCGGGTGCAGCGGTGTTCACGGTGGATTGCCGTCGCCTGATTACCGCCGGAGGCGATATCGGGGTGCGGATCTGGGACGTGGAGACCGGCAGACTGCTCCGCGAGTTGGGGGATCGCAATGCGGGGAGCCACCTGGCACTCTCTCCGGACAACCGCCTCCTGGTCACCAGCGGCCGAGATCAGAGCGCACACCTCTGGAGCGTGGATACCGGCCGGGAGCTCACGGCTCCACTCCGGATGCGTGCGACGATCGGCCACGCGAGTTTCGATCGGAGCGGCCGGCTCCTGGTCACCTGCGGCGGCGGCGCCGTGCAGGTCTGGGATGCCACGACGGGGGAAGCGCTCTCGCTGCCGGACCCGATGTTCGAGGCTACCGCAGCGTGGATCCGGGCGGACGGACGTGGGCTGTGCGTCGTGGGTCCCGGTGGGGTAGCGCTCGTAGAGCTGCCACGGCTTGCGCTGCCCTGGCGCCGCCTTCAGGAGGCGGCCGAGCTGCTGGCCGGCCGTCATCTGGATGAAGGGAGCCGCCTGCTGGCCTACACGGTCACCCGGCCGGAGACGGCGTGGGACACCCTGCGCCGGTTGGTCGCCCCGCCCTCGCCGGCGGTGCTGCCGCACGGGGATCTCGCCCACCGGCAGGCCCTGGAAGGAGCCGAGGCCCGGCGGGACTGGAGTGGGGTGGTAAGCCACGTGGAGTGGCTGTTGGAACGTGAGCCGCACCGACCGGAGCACCTGCTGTGCCGGGCACGGGCGCTGGCCGAACAGGCCGAATGGAGGAGCGCCGCCGCGGACTACGGCTCGTACGTGGGGCTCCGGCGGGGTGAGTACCTGCCCTGGCACTACCTGGCGCTGTGCCGGTTGATGGCCGGAGACCGGCCCGGCTACGAGGTTAGCTGCGCCGCAATGCTGCAGGACCTGCGCGACACCCCAGAGCCCCGGCATCGGGAGATGACGGCGTGGGCGTACGCCCTGGGGGCGCAATCGGCCTCCGAGGTGGAGACTCCCCTGGCCCTCACCCGAGCCCTACTGCAGGAGCACCCGAAGCACCCCTCCTACCTGGCTACGGAGGCGGTGCTCCTGCACCGCGCCGGGCGACACGGAGAGGCGATTGCGCAGCTCCGGGAGGCAATCCGGCTTCGCGGGGAGGCAGAGCCTCTTGAGCCCCTCTTCCTGGCGTTGGCGCACGCGGCCCGGGGCGAGCGGCGCGAAGCGGAGCAGGCGTGGAGCGATGGGCTCCGCCTGCTGGAAGACTCCTTCGCCGCTCTCGCCCCAGAGCAGATCACCTGGGATACGCGCGCGGAAGTGGAGTTGGTCCTACGGGAAGGGCGGGGCCTCGGCTTCCCCATGCCCCGTAAGAGCCGAGCCCGGTAGGCAGAGTTGGGGCAAGCCAGAGTAACTGATCCGTCGGCGCCATTGGGGTGTGGGAGGATGGGGGTGGAGAGGCTGCACCCTTCGTCCCATCCTTCCATGCACCCGTGCCGAACCGTGGTGGGGCGGATGCCCGCCCGACGTACCATCGGTTTCTCTGATGCTGTACTCCCGCGTCTCCGCGGTTCAGTGGGCGATCGTTATGCCTCTTCGGCTCCGTATTGCCGCAGTACCTCAGCCACCGCCAGGTACGCTTCCGTAGGTCGCTCCACCCACTTGCGGAGCTCGCCCCGCGCGCCGGCCTGCGCGTAGCCCATCGGGGTGGTGCCGTAGGTATCGTGATGCTCGCGATTGGCGCCGGCATCGAGGAGCACCAGGGCGACCCCCGCCTGGGCATAGAACGCTGCCCAGCCGAGCGGCGTGTCCCGGTGCTCCTCGTCGACGGCCTCCAGATCGGCGCCGTTCTGGATGAGGACCCGGGCCACGTCCACCGCGCCGTCGCGCGCCGCCAGCAGGAGCGCCTGCCCTCCGTGAGACGCGCCGAGGTCCGGCTGCCGGGCCAGGACCTGCGCGAGTCGGGCGGCGTCTCCCGCCCTGGCGGCGGCGATCAGCGCCCTGCCGGCGTGCTCCATCGGTTACTTCCCTCGTCCGGACAGCGGCACCACGGTCAGCGGCGCACTCGGATCGGTGCTGGTGATCGCCAGCCCGGAGACGAACGTCCCCTTCGCAGCCGGAGCGAAGGTCACCGTCACCGTCCGGCCGCGCCGCGCCGCGAGGGTGATGTCTCCCGTCTCGGAGAGCGTGAACGGACCCATCGGTGCCGAAAGGTTCAGTGTCACCGGCCCTCTCCCCCGATTCTTGAGCTGGAGCTTGATCGCG
>JAJFMS010000314.1 GCA_020696885.1 Armatimonadota bacterium
CTTCCCGGAACGTGCTCTCAAAGGGCTGTTCAAGATCGGCTCGCGTAGCTCAGTGGATAGAGCATTGGTCTTCGGAACCAAGGGCCGGGGGTTCGAATCCCTCCGCGAGCATGTAGACAAAAGCGGCCTTCCATCAGGTGGTGGAAGGCCGCTTTTGCTTGTCTGACTGCGTGGCCGCCCCTGAGTTAACCCGCGCCGTCGTGCCCAAGCTGGGATCGAACGAGGAAATTGATGTCCAGCGCTGCCGGTTCGGCCGGGTCCCTGGCGGATGGGGCGCCCGGATGGGTGCGGCTCGGGGTCCGCGGCTCGGTCGATCGTTGCGGGGCGGCGGGGGTGGAAGAGCGCAGCAGCAGGTCCAGCCGGTTGAGCTGGCTTTCCAGCACCGCGCTGGAGCTGCGGATCGCGGAGGCCTCCGAGCCGGAATCTAGCCGATCGTCGAGGGCTGCAAGGCGCTCGGAGACCTGCCGGAGCCGGTCGTCCATCGGCTTCACCGCGGCGAGGGCGCCGGCCAGTTGATCGATGCGCCGCTCCAGCCGCTCGATGGCGTCCCCGTCCGCGGGCGCGGCTGCAGCCGGCGCCGGGAGCATCGCTTCCAGCCGGCCCAGCTTCTGCTCCAGAAGCCGCATCTGCTCCGTCGGCGGGAACTCCGACGCGCTCTCGGTGCTCACCTGGAGGGCGGCGGTGGATTCCAGCAGCGACCGGTTCTGTTCTTCCAGGGCGCCGATCCGTGCCATGAGCGGCGCCAGCAGGTCCGGCAGCGCCGGCGCGGCCTCGGCACGGCGCAGCAGCTCCTGATGCTGCTGGTCTACCTGCCGGATGGTGGTCGCGATCGCCTGGATCTGCTGCTCCTGGGATTGGACGGCGGCCAGCAGCGGCGAGAGGTCTAGCACTGGCGACGGCGTAGCGGCGCTCGGCGGGGCGGCGTTCGTCACGGCGGCGAGGATCTGCGCCAGGGTCTCCCGCAGCCCGGTTACCAGCGGCGCCAGCTCCGGCTCGTTCCGGCTCGGGGTCGGCGCTGAAGTCGCTTCACCGGCGGGTGCGGCCGGCAGGGTGCGAATTGCTCCCAGCGCGGTCGTGATCTCATCCAGCTTTGCCGCCAGCGGCCCGACGATTGCCGCGATGTCGGGGGCGGCGTGGGCCGCGTCGCGAACCGGAAGCTGGATGGCGGCGATCGCCGTCTCCAGCTTTTCGCCGATCTCCTGTAGCGAGGGAGCAGGCACGGGCGTGCTCTGGACCAATTGGTCCAACCGCTCCCGCAGGGGCACGAGGGCCGCGTCGAGGTCCGGCGTCGCGGCGTCGCGGTCTTCCAGCAGCGTGCGAATTCTGGTGAGCTCACCGCGGAGCGGCTCCAGGTCGATCGGTGCGGTGGGCTCGGGCCTGGGCTCGGCGGTGAGCTGCTCGCGGAGGCTGGTGAGCTCCGACAGCACCGGCCCGAGATCGACGGGCGGCTGCTCGGGAAGGTGTTGGGGGAGTTGCTCGAGACGGGCTTTTAGCGCCTCGAGCGAGGTCCGGAACTCCGCTCCGAGGGCCGGTAGCTGCTCTTCCAGGCGGTGCAGGAGCTCCGCCTGTTCTCCCACCTGCGCTGCGTAGAGGGTCCTGGCCGCTTGCTGCTGCGTTCGCGCTTGCGTCCATTCCTCCAGAAGGGGGCGGAGCGCGCCGTCGAGCAGGTCTCGCATGGTGGCCGGGAGCCCGGAGAGGCGCTGCAGCGCGAGCGTCATTTCGGGATCGGGCGCCTGATCCTGGCCGGCGCGCAACTCGCGGACCTCGGTCTGAATACGCACCAGCGTATCCTGGAGGTGGGAGAAGTGGGCCTCTGCTGTCTCCCGGTCCGCCAGGGAGGCCACCAGGTCCCGGGAGAGGCCGGACGACTCCCCCTGGGGCTGGCCGGACTTCACGGCTGCCTGGAGCTCGGCGACCTGTGACTTGACCCCGTTGATGAGCTTGGCGAGGAACTGGAACGCCTCGATGAGGTTGCGGTCCAGATCCTGGATCAGATTGTCGGTGTTGGCACTCATGGGTGGCTCGCCTCGAACTACGGGCGCATTCGATACTGCCAGAGAACCCCGTTCTTGGCGTTCGCAATCACGGTGACTACGGCGTTCTCCGGGTTGGCCGGCAGCGGGTACTTCCAGGTATCGCCGCTGCTGGGACCCAGGGAGATCGGGTCGTTCGGCACGTCGGGGCGGCTGATGGTGCGATCGCTGCACTTGGTCCGCACGAACATGTAGTTGTGCTCCTTGTCTGTGTCGGCGTTCGCATTCTTCAGGACCATCACGGCCAGGTTGCCCCGATTGTGCGCTGCGAGCGGGGGAGACAGTTGCTCCCCGTTCTCCCCGCCGAAGCTGATCACGGCCCGCGGCTCGATCAGGAGGGTGCAGGTGGGCTCGGAAGGCGAGTGGCTGACGGCCCAGGGGAAGAGGCCCGTGGCCGAGAGCCGGAACCGGAAGTTGCAATCGTTAGCGTTGTCGCCCGGGTCGAGCAAGGTCCGCAGCTCGCCGGAGGACTGCGAGCTGCCGCCCTCGATCGGCCGCCATTTCTTGTCCGGCCAGGTATCGCAGCGGTACTCCAGGCGCACGGAGCGGGCGCCCTGGACGGACCACTTCACCACCGCCCGGCTTTCCTGGCCGAAGTCGGCCGTAGCTGCCAGCGCGGCCTTTTCATCGATGACCCGGCGGCTACTTACCGCGTCCTGGAGGTCGAATGGCCGCCGCAGCACGCGGGTGGTGGGCACCTCGAAGGAGCGGATGTCCGGGGTGCCGGTGGACGCCAGTAGCAGGAGCGCGGCGGCCACGCCCAGCAGCGGGGCGGGGTGGAGCCAGGCGACGTGCTGGTGGAACGTGCCGATCTGGGTGACGGCGACATTGCGGTCGATCGCCATGGCGCCGGTGAGCGGGGTCGCCTGGACGGTGAACTCGAACGGACGCAGCCATCGGGTCCAGCTCAAGCGCGACGCCTTGACGCGAAGCACCGTTTCGACGGTCTTCTTTGCAGGGATCTTCAGGAACTGCTCGTCGATGTGATAGGTGCTGCCGCCCTTCGGTTTGAGGAGCTCCAGGCGGACCGTCGCCAGGTACGGCTCATGGTTCACCAGGCGCACCTTGAAGTAAGCCTGGGTTCGGTCGATGGCTGCGGTCGGCGTATCGCCGCTGCTGAAAAGCCATTTCTTGATCTGGTTGCCGACGCGAACCGTAAACGGCTGCTTCTCCGGGATCACCTTTCCGGTGCTGGCTGGAGCGTTCGGTCGCGCGCCGGCCGGTCCGGTTGCCGCGGCGCTGGCCGGCGCGGCCGTGCCCGGACGCTGGATGAGCGGCTGGTACGGAACGAGGCTCAGATCCAGCTTGGGGATGGGCGGGACATAGAGGTAGACGATCGCCTCCATTGCGTCATGCGCCGAACCTCCTGCCGCGTTATCCGTGGTCTGGATCGGCGTGCCGGAGACCCCACCGCCCGCGTGGGGCGGGATCTGTTCAATCAGCACCCAGCCTTCAGGGTTGTTCGTCAGCGCAATTGACGACTTCTTCGGGGGTGGGGGCACCCGGTTAGCGGGAGGGTCCGGCTCTGGCGCGGGTGCGGGAGCCGGAGCAGGTTCGGGCGCCCGACCCTGGTAGATATCGGGATCGACATCGGCCGGCCGAGGGACCTCGACGTCGATAACGGCGGCCATACCGTCCACGAAGCGATTGCCACCGCGTCCAGCCGGAGGCGCGGCCGGTGGTGGGGCTACGCCTGCTACGGCCTGCTGTGCCCAGATGCGTACTTCGCTCAGCCGGGCCTCGCCATGTGGGCTCCGCTTTGGCGTCAGGCGGACGAGGTACTGCTGGCGTTTGCCGTTCCGCACCCGGTGTCCCTGGTGGGGAACCTCGGCGTCATACCAGTCCGCCGGATCTACGAAGACGGTGAACGTGCTGTCAGCCCCGGTATCGTTGACGACGTGGACCTTGATCTCCACGGTCTCCCCGGGGCGGGCGAGGATCTGGTTCTGGTCGATCAGCAGTGGCATGGTGGATCGGCTCCCGCATCCTTAGGCGCGGACTTCCGGCGCCCTCTCACGGACCAGGCGGGCCGTTTCACGGTTGTGGCTGGCGAACGCCGCGAGATTCACGCCGAATTCCAGCGCGGTCCGGATCTGCTCCCGGTTGAGATCTTTCCCCCCCTCCCAGGCGCAGCCATAGTCGCACGTGGAGAGGATCATCCACCCCTTACTCCCGGCTGGAGCGCCGATGTAGAGCTGGCCCTTGGCGTTACCGGCAGGTACTGCGTTGAATACGTGATGTGCGGTGAGCAGCGGATGGGGAGGGGAGAGCTGATTCAAAGCGATCCCCAGGTTGCTTGCCAGCGTCCTCGCCGCCCCATCGAAGCCGGCGACGCAGCTTTCGGCGAAGAGAATCCCGCCGTGCTGGATGAATTCTCGGAGTCGGGTGAGCTCCTCGGCGGCGAAAGAGAGCGCGCCGCTGCCGCCAAGGCAGAGCAGGTGGCAGTGCGACTGGTCTTCCTCCAGGTTGACCAGGGGCAGAGTCCGGGCTTGGTACTGTCCCGTAGACTGCAGCTCTCGGGCGAGGAGGGCCAGGCCAACCCGGTGGTGGTCCCAGCGACTGTTCGCACCGCGTTGGAGTGGGTAGATCTGGCCGATCACCACCTCGCTCCGGATACTGTTCCCCAGGCTGGTGCGGAACCGCAGGTCCAGCTCTCCGGGTTTAATGCGAACCGGGTCCACAGCGTCCTGTACGGTCTGGTGGGTTTCGGCGAATAGGATCCGCGCGAGCTCGATGTCATGAGGCCCCGGAGCCTCCCAGGTAACTGCGGGCATCGCGGTACGCACCACCTCGACGTACTGGTTGTCCGGGGCATCCCGATGCTCCGGCTCGGCGGTGAGCACAATGTGAAGCCACCCGGTGCGCTCCGCGCTGACGTTGCAGAGGCGGAGCGGCCGGTCGCGGGCCGTCTGTCCCACGGCAATCAGGCCGCCTTCCCGGTCGACGGCGAGCCCAGGCTGGATCGTTACGAACTGGGAAGGGGGATTCGTGGCGGTGACCTCCAGCCCCCGCACGATGCCGAAGCCGTGGCTGCCGGCTACGTGCGCGCGGCCCTGGCTGCGGTGAACCCCATGCGCCGCGTTCCAGAGCTCCTGGGAGAGATGGGCGCCGGGGAGGAGGTCGGGCTCGGTTAGCCCGTCGTTCGCGATCTGCAGGAGGTGTTCAGTGGACATTACAGGGTGGCTTGAGTGAGGTTAGCGCTGTGCCTTCGGGCGAGCCGCAATTTGTAAGCAGTGTGGGCCGGCTTCTCCTGGTCCAGGATGCGGCGAATCGCGGCCTCCGTCTCGGCGGTCGACGGCTCGTCCTCGCGCAGGAACACCGTCACCACGAAGCAATGCTCGGGGAT
>JAJFMS010000315.1 GCA_020696885.1 Armatimonadota bacterium
CGCCTGCGCCGGCTCCCGTCCGGTGAGGTTTCCGATACCGCCCAGATCCCACTGCACTGAGGCACCGATGAGCCTTCCGAAGCCTTTCGTCCTGGGGACGCTCGTGCTGGCGACCGCCGCCTTCGCCGCCGCCGCGCCGATTGCCCCGCTCTATCCGGAGCGCACCTCCAACCTCCTCGTGCTCCGCGACCAGCCCGGCGTCTCCACGCCGATCCGGAGCCCGCGGGAATGGCGCCGGCGCCGCGAGCACGTGCTCCTGAACATGCAGAAGGTGATGGGCCCGCTGCCCGGCCCGAAGTCGCGCGTGCCGTTGAACGTGCGGCTTGAAGCGGAGACGGTCACCGAGAAGTACGTCCGCAAGAAGCTCACCTTCGCCTCCGCGCCTGGAGAGCGGGTGCCGGCCTACCTGCTGATCCCCCGCGGGCTGAAGGGCAAGGCGCCGGCGATCCTCGCGCTGCACCAGACCGTCGAGATCGGGAAGGACGAGGCGGCAGGGCTGGGAGGCTCCCCCGGCCTCCACTACGGGCACGAGCTGGCGGAGCGGGGCTTCGTGGTGCTGGCGCCGGACTACCCCACCTTAGGCGAGCATAAGGTCGACGTCTACGAGCGCGGCTACGCCAGCGGGAGCATGAAGGCGATCTGGGACAACATGCGCGCCGTGGACCTGCTGCGCACCCTCCCAGAGGTGGACGATGACCGCATCGGCTGCCTGGGCCACTCGCTCGGCGGGCACAACACGATCTACACCGGCGCCTTCGACGAGCGGATCAAGGCGATGGTGTCCAACTGCGGGTTCAACGCCTTCGGCAAGTACTACAACGGTAACATCGCCGGCTGGTCGGGCCCGAGGTACATGCCGCGCATCAAATCCGACTACCCGACACCCGAGAAGATGCCGTTCGACTTCCACGAGGTAGTCGCAGCCCTGGCGCCGCGGGCGTTCCTGGCGATCGCGCCGGTAGGGGACAGCAACTTCGAGGTGAGCGGTGTGAAGGAAGTGATCGCCGCCGCGAAGCCGGTCTACCAGCTATTTAGGAAGCCGGAGCGCCTGGCGGCTCTTCATCCGGACTGCGCCCACGAATGGCCGCTGGCAATGCGGGAAGAGGCGTACCGCTGGCTGGAGCGGTGGCTACCGTAGGGGTTTGGGGGATGCACCACGGAGACACGGAGACACGGAGAGAGCACAGGAGAGGGGCAGCTAGCAGCGCCCGGCATGCCGTAAACGGCCGGGCCTTTGAATCAGGAAGCGCTACCGACCGACTGCAGGAGTCCCGCGATCCAGCGGGCCGGTATCCTCCGGGGACCCTGGCGAAAACCCAGCCGGCTGGAACAGCCGGACTCCTGTCAATCATGCGGTAGGTTTGCCAAAGTCCGGAAGGACTCTGCTAACCCTCCTGCTGCGCGCGGAGGTTGAATAGCCGCACGGCGTTCACGGACAGGGCGGCCTGCTTCTCGGAGTCGGTGATCTTGGCGTCCATCAGGAGGCCCAGCGCGGCGCCGGGGTTGTGGTCCGGAAACCCGCTGGCGAACAGCACTCGGTTTGGCCCCAGCGTGCTGAAGATTGTCTCCAGCTTGCCGCGGTGAGTGCCGCCGCTGAACGGCTCCAGGTAGATGTTCACCGCACGCTTGGCCGCCCACATGCAAGACTGCCAGTCGTCGTAGCCGGCGCCGGAAGCGATGATCTTCAGCGTGCTGAACTCCCGGGCCAGCTCTTCCAGCGCGCGGGAGGCTTCCTCGTTCGCCACGTGTACCAGCAGCGGCTTGGTGTAGCGGCGATAGGCGTTCATCACCTCGCGGGTGGCGCTGGAGGCCAGGCTCTCGCCGCACATCTCGGGATGGAGCATCGCGCCCAGCCACTTCGGGCTGCCGAGGTAGCGCTTCATCTCCTCGCCGGAGCGGTCCGGATAGAGCGGATTGATCACCACCCAGCCCCGCAGCGAAGGCGCCATGTCCAGCGCGATCTTCATCTCGGCGTTGCCGCCGGCAATATCCCCGGCGAGGGCGCGCCGGCCGGCCACGCCCACCAGGTCGAACCGCGCCCGCTGCTGTGCGTGCTGGAGCTTGGTGGCGTCCGTGGTCGTCCAATCGGCCGCGCCCAACTGCATGAGGATGTCCACACCCGGCATCTGCTTCCCCTTATCCCAGCACGCGCTGGACGTTCCCCTCGAACACCGACAGGCGGTCCGCCTCGGAGAGCTCGGCGTATTGCACCGACATCACCGCGCTCCCGATCGCGCGAAGCGGCGAGCCGGACCCGAAGATCACCCGGTTGGCGCCGATGTGCTTGACGGCGGCTTCCACGGCGCCTCCCGCGTCCAGGCGGGAGGTCTCCACCCACACGTTCGGCCCCTGCTTGGCCGCGTAGATCAGCGTGCTGAGCCCGGTCCCGTCCACCGTGAAGGCGGTGGGCACCGGCAGCAGGTCTTCCACGTCGGCTGCGATCACCGGGGCGGGGAGCCCCACCACGTCCACCAGGAGCAGCCGGGCCATCTCCAGGCGCCGCAGCACTTCCCGCAACGGCCCGAACGAGCCGGAGAACGGGTAGCCGTGCTCCCGCGGGCAGAGGCGGAACACCTTGACGCCGCGGTCCAGGCAGCGGTTCACCTCGTCCAGGCAGTCCGGATAGTCGAACGGATTGATCACCGCCACCGCCGTGAGGGGTTGGTGCTGGCTCGCCAGGTGCATCACCTGCGTATTGCCCATAGCGGAATGGTAGAAGATCGCTCCGGTGTAGGTAACCAGGCTCTGGGAGACGCCGCGCGCCTGCATCCCGGCCGCCAGCGCCTCGACCGAGAGGTCGACTTCCGCCTGTGGCCACGAGCCGACAAGCGTGTAGCTATCGATGATCGGCACCCGTTCCTCCTGCGTTCGTTAGGAGATGTTCTATAGCGAGCAGAGGGCTCACGTAGTGGTTGGTCGAGGCAGTAAAGTAATGATCGGAGTCGGCTGGGAGTGTGGGGGTTTGGGAGTGTGGGAGCACGGGAAGACCGGATCCATTTTCTCCCACGCCCCCACACTCCCATTCAATCCCGATCGATCACTACTGCTAGTTCGTGAGCCCGACGGCGATCCTCAGGACGCGAAGCGTGTTCGCGCAGTGCGAATTCGCTGCAGCACCCGGTCTCGGCCCAGCACCTCGAGCGTGTCGAACAGGCTGGGTCCCACCATCCTGCCGGTGGCGGCCACGCGGGTGGGGTGGATCACCTCGCCGCGCTTCACGCCTAGTTCTTCGCTAACCGCCCCGATCACCCCTTCGAGATCGGAAGCTATCCAAGCAGTTAGCGCCTCAAAGCCGGCGGCTACGGCGTCCAGGATCGCGCCCGCCTGCGGGGACTTGAGCCGCTTGTTGACCGACGCCTCGTCGTACTCCGCCTCGTCCGTGAACAGGAAGGCGGTGGCTGCGGGGGCTTCCGCCAGCGTCTTGATCCGCTCCTGCTCCAGCTTCAGCACGCGAGTCAGGTACGCGCGCTCCTCCGCGGAGGGCGCCTCGCTCACCAGCCCGGCCTGCTGCATGAACGGCAGGCAGCCTTCCACGAGCGCGTCCTCGGACAGCGCGCGGATGTAGACGCCGTTCATCCAGTTCAGCTTCTCGACGTCGAAGACCGCGGGGCTCGTCCCGATGCCGTCCAGCCCGAACGACTCGATCAGCTCCTCGCGGCTCATGATCTCGCGGTCGCCGCCCGGCGCCCAGCCGAGGAGAGCGATGAAGTTCAGCAGCGCGCCGGCCACGTATCCCTGGTCGCGGTACTCCAGGGCGGACATGGCCCCGTGACGCTTGGACAGCTTCTTCTTGTCCGGTCCCAGGATCAGGCTGGGGTGGGCGAACACCGGCATCTCCCAGCCCAGGGCCTGGTACTCCAGCACGTGGCGAGGCGTGCTGGGAATCCACTCCTCGGACCGGATCACGTGGGTGATCTCCATCAGGTGATCGTCCACCACGTTCGCGAGCTGGTACGTGGGGAAGCCGTCCGACTTCAGGATGACGTGATCATCCAGCTCCCGGTTCTGGTAGGTGATCCGGCCGCGGGCGGCGTCGTCGAACGCCGTCTCGCCTTCCAGCGGGATGGCGAACCGCACCACGTATGGCGTGCCGGCCGCCTCCTGCTGCGCGACTTCCTCCGGGGAGAGGGCGCGGCAATGGCGGTCGTAGCCGTTCGGGTGAATGTTCGCCTTCTGGCGCGCCTCGCGGATCTGCGCTACCCGCTCCCGGCTGCAGAAGCACTTGTAGGCGTGGCCGGACGCGATCAACTGCTCCGCAGCCGCCTGGTAGTGCGGCAGCCGGTGGGACTGCACCTACGGGCCATAGGGTCCCTCGACGTCCGGACCCTCGTCGTAATCGAGGCCGAGCCAGCGGAACGAGTCGTAGAGGGCCTGCTCGGAGCGCTCGTCGTACCGCTCGCGGTCGGTGTCCTCGAGGCGGAAGACGAACTGGCCGCCGTGGCGGCGGGCAAAGAGCCAGCTAAAAAGGGCGTTGCGGATGGTGCCAACGTGGGGGAGACCGGTCGGACTCGGCGCGATGCGGGTCCGGACAGGTCGATTGTGGTTCGTACTCATGAAACCGTTCCCTGAGGAGGTGCTGCCCGGTCGGCCGGGGCACCTCGGAGATCGAAGGAGCCCGGCCGGCACTCTGCGGCTCACCGCCGGGTGAGCCGCAGAGGCGAGGGGTTACTCCTCCGGGAGGTCGTCGTCTTCGCTCTCGTCGTAGTATTCGCGGATCGGCCGCTTCGGCGCGCCCTTCTTCTTCGCCTTTTGCGCGCGCTTCTCGTCGTACTGCCAGACGCCGGGTTGGCCTTGCAATTGTTGAAAATAGCGCTGTCCGCTGAGCGCGCTGGCGAGCTGCGCCCGCCGCACGCGGCGTACCACGTTGATCTCCGCGAACAGGGTCACGAAGTGGATGCCGTCCGGATGCGCCTTCAGCGTGCGCATCACGATCTCCATCAACGGCAGCCCGTCCGTGGCGGCTTCCGCCCGGAGCTGGAGCAGCTGCTGGAGCCGCTCCATCGGGATGTCCATGAGCGGATCAACGGCACCGTCGTATACCAGGTGGAACTCGTCCGGCTGGGCGCCGCGCTCCAGAAGGAACTGACCGCCCACCCACGGCAGGTTGGCTTCGTACCACTCCTTCAGCCCGAACACCAGGTTGAGCCGGTTGTTTACCCACGCATCGAAGCGGGAGCCGTCCGGAGCCGCCAGAGTCACGTGCAGCAGTTCCGGCTCCATCGGGAAGAAGGCACGGTCACTGTGGCGCAGGTAGCGCGTGCCGGCCACGTAGTGATGCAGCGGCGGGCTGGACAGCAGTTGGGTCGGCGCGGCGGCCTGAGGCACGGTGGCGTCGTCGCCCACGTCCTGCACCAGGTAGTGCTGCACCTGCTCCTCCA
>JAJFMS010000316.1 GCA_020696885.1 Armatimonadota bacterium
CCGGAGGTGAGTACGCGAGTGAACCCCAGCTCGATGAGCTGCTCCAGCGCCGTCTCAGGGTCTCGGACCACGTCGAATGCCCGGTGGAACACCCACTGGCGGCCGGGCGCGGTACGGGCGCAGCGGCGCAAGAAGGCGCGGCACTCGGCCACGTCCACGTCCCCTTCCGGCGTCAGGAATCCGAACACGAGCCCGTTAGCCCCCGCCTCCAGCGCCAGCTCCGCGTCCCGCTCCATCGCCGTGATCTCGCCCGGGGTGTAGGCCATCCCGCCTTCGCGCGGGCGGACCATGAACATCACGGGAACGGTCACGGCCTGCTTGATCGTTTGCAGCAAGCCCAGCGAGGGGGTGAGGCCGCCCAGCGCCAGCGCGCTGCACAGCTCGAAGCGGTCGGCTCCGCCGGCAGCGGTGGCACGGGCGTCATCCAGGGAGGAGACGATCGTCTCTAGAAGCACTCGATCTGGCATCAACGGGGTCCTGCAGCGGTGGAAGTGTCCTCAGCAGGGTACGGTACATCGCAGCGCCTGACAACTGGGGGTGGCCCTTCGGGCCGGAGGAATGGAGTGTTGGAGTGTTGGGTACTGGTGCCCGTACGGGCGATCTCCACTACTCCATCACTCCATTACTCCATCTCCCCTGCCGGTCAGGCCCCGATCGGCTCGACCGGGCTGTGGTCCGGCGCGTCGAAGATCAGCTCGCCGGTGGGGGTGGCGTCGATGACCACGTGGTCCCCTTCCCGCACCTCGCCTTCGAGGAGTTTGATGGCGAGCGGGTCCTGGATCCGCTTCTGGATCGCGCGCTTCAGCGGGCGGGCGCCGTAGACCGGGTCGAAGCCCTCCGCGGCGATCAGCTCTTTGCCGCGCTCCGTCAGCTCGAGGGTCAGCTTGCGGGCTTCCAGCCGCCGCTGGAGCTGCGCGAACTGGATATCCACGATCCGCTTGATCTCTAGCTGCGTCAGGTTGTTGAACAGCACGATGTCGTCCACGCGGTTCAGGAACTCCGGACGGAACTGCGTGCGCAGTGCGTCCATCACCCGCTCCCGCATCTGCTCCGGATCGGACATGGCCAGTTCCTGGATCCACGAGCTGCCGATGTTGCTGGTCATGATGATCACGGTGTTCTTGAAGTCCACCGTGCGCCCCTGGCCGTCCGTGAGGCGGCCGTCATCCAGGATCTGGAGCAGGATGTTGAACACGTCGGGGTGCGCCTTCTCGATCTCGTCGAAGAGGAGCACGCTGTAGGGCCGGCGGCGGATCGACTCGGTGAGGTGACCGCCCTCTTCGTACCCCACGTAGCCGGGAGGCGCTCCGATCAGCCGCGCCACGGCGTGCTTCTCCATGTATTCGGACATGTCGATGCGCACCAGGGCGCGCTCGTCGTCGAACAGGAACTCCGCCAGGGCGCGGGCCAGCTCGGTTTTGCCGACGCCGGTGGGACCCAGGAAGATGAAGCTGCCGATCGGACGGTTCGGGTCGGAGAGACCGGCACGGGCGCGGCGCACGGCGTTCGACACGACGTTGATCGCCGGCTCCTGACCGATGACGCGCCGGCGGAGGTTGTCTTCCATCCGCAGCAGCTTGTGCATCTCCCCTTCCAGCATCCGCGACACCGGGATGCCGGTCCACTTGCCCACCACCTCGGCGATGTCCTCGGCGTCGACCTCTTCCTTCAGCATCATCCCCTGCTTCTGCAGGGCTTCCAGCTCCCGGTTGGCTTCCTCCAGCTCCTTCTGAAGCTGGAACCGGGCGCCGTACCGCAGCTCGGCGGCCTTGCTGAGGTCGCCGCGGCGCTCCGCCTGCTGCTCCGCCAGCTCGGTCTCCTCGATCTGGGCCTTCGTGTTGCGGACGCGATCGATCACGTCTTTCTCGTGCTGCCACCGCGTCTTCATCTGGTTGCTCTGCTCGCGCAGGTTGGCGAGCTCGTTCTCCAGCTTGCCGAGACGCTCCCTCGCGGCTGCGTCTTGCTCCCGCTTCAGCGCTTCCCGCTCGATCTCCAACTGGCGGATGCGGCGCTCGATCTCGTCGATCTCGATCGGCATGCTGTCGATCTCGATCTTCAGCCGGCTGGCGGCCTCGTCGATCAGGTCGATCGCCTTGTCCGGCAGGAAGCGGTCCGCGATGTAACGCTGGGAGAGGGTGGCGGCGGCCACGATGGCGCTGTCCGTGATGCGCACGCCGTGGTGCACCTCGTACCGCTCCTTCAGCCCGCGGAGGATGGCGATGGTGTCCTCCACGGAGGGCTCGCCGACGAAGATCGGCTGGAAGCGCCGCTCCAGCGCGGGGTCCTTCTCCACATGCTTGCGGTACTCGTCCAGCGTGGTGGCGCCGACACAGCGGAGCTCTCCGCGCGCCAGCATCGGCTTGAGCATGTTGGAGGCGTCCATGGCGCCTTCCGCCGCTCCCGCGCCGACGATGGTGTGCATCTCGTCGATGAAGCAGATGATCTGCCCTTCGCTCTCCGCGATCTCGCGCAGCACCGCCTTGAGCCGGTCTTCGAACTCGCCGCGGTACTTGGCACCGGCCACCATTGCACCCAGGTCGAGCCCGACCACGCGCTTGTCCTTGAGGCCTTCGGGAACATCGCCGGCGATGATCCGCTGGGCGAGTCCCTCTACGATGGCGGTCTTACCCACGCCGGGCTCCCCGATCAGGACTGGGTTGTTCTTGGTGCGGCGGGAAAGCACCTGGATGACGCGGCGCACTTCCTCGTCCCGGCCGATCACCGGGTCCAGCTTGCCGCGCCGCGCCGCGTCGGTCAGGTCGCGGCCGTACTTCTCCAGGGCCTGGTACTTCTCTTCCGGGTTCTGATCCGTCACCCGGGCGCTGCCGCGCACGTCCACCAAGGCCTGGAGTACTCGCTCTCGTGTTACGCCGTTCGCGCGGAGGACCTTGCCGGCCGTGCCGTCCTTTTCGTCCGTGAAGGCGAGCAGCAGGTGCTCCGTGGAGAGGTACTCGTCCTTCAGCTTCTGGGCCTCGGTCCAGGCCTGATCCAGGCTGCGCTTGAGGCGCGCGGAGAGGTACTCGCCGCCGGAAACGCCGCCGACCTTGGGCAGGCGCTCCATCTCGCGCCGCAGCTCGGCCACCAGCGTCTGGGGCTGCACGCCCAGCTTCAGCATCAGCGGCGAGACGATGCCTTCCGGCTGCGCCAGCAGTGCGGCCAGCATGTGTTCGGACGCGACCTCCTGGTTTCCCAGCTCCGCCGCCAGGGCCTGCGCCTGCTGCATGGCCTCCTGGGCTTTGACCGTGAGTTTGTCCAGTCTCATTTCCTATGGCTCCTACCGATTACGCGAATGTCGGATCTAAAAACACGGAGCAATGCATTACTGACGGAGTGATGGAGTAGTGGAGTGTTGTTGCCTACCAATCCACTACTCCTCTACTCCAACACTCCGGTGGTTTTAGTAGCCAGAGCTCCGGCCGTGGCCCGGAAAGGGTCCGCGGCCGGAGCTTGCTAGAGAGAGCGGTCCCCCGGCTTGCCGGGTTCAAGCGGACCAAGTCTCTTCTTCCCATTTTGAGGGCGACTGCATCAGTCGGCGTCGGTTTTCACGGCGATCCGGCGCGGCTTCACGCTCTGCGCCTTCGGCACCTGCACCGTGAGCACGCCGTCCCGGTAAGTGGCGTCTACCGCGTCCGCTTGCACCGGCACGCCGATCTTGAAGCTCCGCTGGAACTGCCCGTACAGGCGCTCCGCGTGGACACAGGTGCTCTTCTCCGGAATGGCCGGCTTTCGCTCCCCGCGGACGATCAGCTCGTCGCCGGTCAACTGGACATCCAGCGTCTCCCGGTTCACGCCGGGCAGCTCCACCTGGAGCGTGAACGCCTCTTCGCTCTCGAAGAGGTCCACGGCCGGGCGCCATACTCGTCCGGTCTCCGGGGCTCGCGCCGGGCGGGCGGACTCATCCACCAGCCGGTCGATCTGGTGGCGCAGCCGGCCGAGGTCAGCAAACGGGTCGAATAGCGAAACAGACATGCGATTCCTCCTGTCCCTGTCCGGGATCGTTACTTGACTACAACGGGATGTTATCTCTTTAGCGCATTGATGTCAAGCAATTGGATCTGGAGAAATTCAGGTTGTGGTACTTGGCTGACTAAAGGGGGTGCGGTGTTCGGAGGGGACGGACACCGTATGCGGGCGGCGGGCGCGATTCGACATTCGCACCTCGTCACTCGCACTTCTCACGGGTGCCGGGGCTGGCCCCGGTTGGTGGGTGAAACGCACGCAACTTTCTGCCGTTACCAGCGGCAAAGTACGTGCGGAAGCGACTCGAAAGGCGGGGGCATGAGATCGTCAGGCGCTGGGGAGCGGGCCGTGCGTTGCCCGGGGCCGCGGGCGTTCGGCCGGAGCCGCCGGGAGTTGCTGCGATTCAGCCTGGCGGGGCTTGGCGGCTACGCGCTGGACCACCTGTGTCAGCAGCGGGCGGAAGCCGGGGAAGCCCAGCTAGCCACGCGGTCCGATACGGCGGTGCTGCTGGTCTGGTGTCACGGCGGCCCCAGCCACCTGGAGACCTACGATCCCAAGCCGGACTCGCCGGCGGAGTTCCGCGGGCCGTTCGGCGCCATCTCCACCAACGTCGCCGGGGTCCGGCTCAGCGAGCTGCTCCCGCTGCAGGCCAAGCTGGCGGACAAGTACACCCTGCTCCGCTCCGTCCACCACCGCGGACCCTGTCACGACTCCGGCCTGCAAACGCTCCTCAGTGGCCACGAGCAGTTGGTGAACCGGTTCGGCAACCCGGAGCATCCGGACTGCTTTGCGGTTTCGGCTCGCTTCCGGTACCGCACCGGGGACGTGCTGCCGCCCTACGTGGGCGCGCCGCCGCTGGATTACACCAGTCCGGTCTACCTGGGGCCGTCGTGCGCGCCGTTCGCGGTCTCGGGCGACCCGAACGCTCCCAACTTCGAGGTGCCGAACCTGGCGCTCTCCGCGCCCGGCGCCCGGGAGCGGATCGGGCGACGCTCCCGGCTGCTGTCGCGGGTCGACGACGTCCGCCGGGACCTGGTACGGGCCGAGCACGCCGTCGCGCGGGACCGGCAGTATCATGCGGCGCTGGACCTGATCACCAGCGGGAAGGCGCGCACCGCGTTCGACATCAGCCAGGAGGCGGAGACCACGCGGGAGCGGTACGGCCGCAACCGGTGGGGTCAGCAGCTCCTGCTGGCGCGGCGGTTAGTGGAGTCCGGCGTGAGCGTGGTGACTACCTCCCTCTACGGGATCGAGAAGGGGATGGCGAGCAACTGGGACGACCATGCGGTGAACTGGGACTGCTTCAAGGCGATGCAGGAGCGGGCGCCGGTGTTCGACCGCGCCGTCTCCGCCCTGATCCACGACCTATACGACCGCGGCCTGGACAAGCGGGTGCTGCTCATCGTGACCTGGTCGCCACGATCTACCATCACCTGGGGATCGATCCGGCATGGGAGGTCGTCGACCGCACCGGCCGGCCCCGGCCCCTGCTGGACCGCCGGGAGCCGATTGCGGGGTTGATTTGAGGAACGGGATGCAGCCGAGGTGGAAGCAGTTGGGAGGCGCCTTCATCGCCGCGTTGAGCCTGGGCTTCACGGCGTGGGGTGGTACACGACCCTGCAGCGCGGTTGGGTGTATCTGAAGGCGGCGGCGATCTTCCCGGCCTTCGCGGTCATCGGGCTGGCGCTGGTGGTGATGCCGGGCTGCCGGGAAGAACGCCTGGCCCGGGGCGAAGATATCTCCCAGCTTTCCGGCCAGGAACTGCTGACGCCCCGGTGGTGGGCGGTGCTGGTACTGGCGCTGCTGGCCGGGCTCGGGAACTGGCTGCTGCTGCAGTCCCGCTTCCCTGCGTGAGGGGATCGGGAAGGATGAAGGATGAAGCCGGAAGGATGAAGGTGGAGCGTGAGAGGACAGGAGGGTCGGGTGAACCATCCGTGCTCGCATGCGAAGGAGATCCCTAGATGGAGCGTTGTCATGGTCCGCAAGCCTTCGGACGCAGCCGCCGCGAGTTGCTCCGGTTCGGCCTCGCCGGAGTAGCGGGCCTGGGCCTGGGTGATCTCGGGCGGCTCCAGGCGGCGAGCGCGGCCGGGGGCAAACCGCCGGAGACCGCGGTGATCGTGGTCTGGTGCCACGGTGGCGCCAGCCACCTGGAGACCTACGACCCGAAGCCGGACGCACCCGTGGAGTATCGCGGGCCGTTTACGGCCATCGACACCAACGTTCCGGGCATCCGGGTGAGCAACCTGATGCCGCTTCAGGCGAAGCTCGCCGATAAGTACGCCCTCATCCGCTCCGTCCACCACCGGGCGATCTGCCACCAGCAGGGGCTGCAGACGCTCTGGACCGGCCACGAAGAGCTGGTGCTCAAGCAGAAGCCGGACCATCCGGACTGCTTCTGCGTGCTTAGCAAGGTGCGAAGCCGCCCCGGCGATACGCTGCCGGTCCATGTGGGCATCCCTCCCCTTCCGTACGCCGGGCCGGCCTATCTGGGTCCAGGCTACGAGCCATTCACCGTGGGCGGAGACCCGAACCAGCCCACGTTCGAGGTCCCGAACATCAAGCTCGCGGACGCCGCCCGAGGCCGGCTGGATCGCCGGCTGCGGCTGATGAGCGGCGTGGACGCCGTGCGCCGAGACCTGGACGCCGACCCTGAGATCTCCGCGCGGGACCAGCACTATCATGCCGCGGTAGACCTGCTCACCAGCGGCCGCGCGCGGGCTGCATTCGACATCTCCCGCGAGGACGAGAAGACGCGAGACCGCTACGGCCGCAACCGCTGGGGCCAGAGCATGCTCCTCTCGCGCCGCCTGGTGGAGGCGGGAGTCGGGGCGGTGGTGGTCTCGCTGTTCGGCGTGGAGAACGGCCTGATCGGCAGTTGGGACGACCACGCCGTGAACGCGGATTGCTTCAAAGCGATGGAGCAGCGCGCGCCGATCTTCGACCGCGGCGTCGCGGCCCTGATCGCGGACCTCCACGACCGCGGCCTCGACAAGCGGGTGATGGTGATCGTCACCGGGGAGTTCGGCCGCACCCCCAAGGTGAACGAAGCCGGTGCCGGGCGGCCGGGCCGGGACCACTGGCCGCACGCGATGTC
>JAJFMS010000317.1 GCA_020696885.1 Armatimonadota bacterium
GGTGTAGCGGCCCAGATGGATACCGAAGCAGTTCGCCACAAACGCGGGAACGTCCAGAAGCCGGGGGCGAGGCTGTAGGGAGAGCCAATGCTGGGAACCGTTAACCGACTGCTGGCGCAGCATAATCGGGATCCACCAGCCAAAGAGGACCAATGGGATGACATTCCACCCCACCCACGACATGAACCGGCCCATCTGCTCTCGATACAGCAAGTAACCGCTGTACGCCACCATCACTCCCACCCACACGAATCCGGTGTAGTAATGGGTGTACAGCGCTGCTGTGAGCGCCAGCGAAAAGAGGAGACCATCGGCGCGTTTGCCGGACCGATGCCAGGCGAGTGCCCCTCCCAACGCGAGAGTAACCAGCAACACCAACAGGGAGTACATCCGGCCCTCCATGCTGTACTGCACGAGGATCGGAGTGGTGCTCGCAAAGGCTGCCGCAAGTAGGGCTACACGGGTGCCGTATTCCCTTTTAGTCACCCACGCGATCGCCAGAACTGAAAGAAGCCCCAGCACTGCGGAGAAGGTTCGAATACCGGCGTCGGCCGTCCCGAATATCCGTATCCAGAGATGCAACAGGAGGTAGTACAGCGGGGGATGTACATCGTCGATAATCCGCCGCCACATCTGGTCGAACGGCAGGGAACTGGTCCGCGCGGAGAAGATCTCATCAGCCCAGAGGGACGGACCACCCAGGTTATGGAAGCGAAGCATCGCCGCGGCGATTACCACGATGATAAGACCGGCAATCGCCAGCCCGCGCCGTACCTCCGGACGCACAGCATCCGAGGTATCGGCCCAGGTCAAGCTGGTCATGGTTGACCTCCGAAATACGCGCTCCCACGAACCACGCGCGACCTGATCACCGGCAGGTTCTCAGGGTGCTTGGCCGGAGCATTTCACCCACGTTCGTCCCACCTCGCTGCCTTCCCTTCAGTCGCTGTATAGAATAATCAGCCCAGGCGTTGGGACCGGTTGATCGAGCCCAAGTTGGAGGAGCATACGACGGCGGCGCCAGCAAACAGCCGCGGCGGAGGGAGACCACTTCGGGCGCTGATCTGGGTGCCGCTGATTTCCGCCACACTGGCAGAACGCGATTGCGCAACGGGAGGTTATCTGGTCGAGGCTACCGGGTTTCCCAGATGCCGTTCACCCGCCCACGTCGGAGCCGCGTGGGGGCCCTCGGGACCATTCCCACGACCATCCTTTTGAGGTCGGCGATCGTAAACGCGCCGGTGGGCGAGCGAACTTATCGCGAGAACCTCTTCGCTTCGATATGCGCGGATGGTCCACCTTTACGGTGGCGCGTTACCCTGAAATCGAGCAACACTGGGTCCATGCGCGATCGAAGCACCAGTAATTCGTCGTACTCCAGGGTGATCCGAGCGACGCCGGAGGTCCTCTATCGAGCCTTCACCGAACCCAGCGCCTTCTCGGTCTGGCTCGCTCCGGGGGAAGTGACCGGGAAGTTCCACAGTTTCGACTGTCGGATAGGCGGAGGCTACCAGATGTCGCTGTATTACCCCGCCACCGAAGCAGCGTCCCCGGGCAAACCAGGCAAACCACTGGGCGGGAAGATCGGTTTGTCGCGCGGTTCATTGAGCTCACACCGCCCAGCAGGATCGTACCGGCGACTACCTTCGAGTCGGCCGACCCCGCATTCAGCGGAGAAATGACCATGGCGGTCACCCTCGAAGCGGTAGAAGCGGTCGAAGCGGGCACGCGGGTGACCTTCCGGTTCAACGACATCCCGCCGGGCATTCGGCCAGAGGATAATGAAACCGGCACGGAGCTCACCCAGACGCTCCGACCGACTGCGGCACGCGGAGTGGAGACACTGAGCAGCACCCGGGTGATCCCCAGTAGCGCGCTGCCCAGCACGTCGGTGCGGAGGCAGTGCCGGCCGAGGTAGACCCGCAAGGTGCCCATCAGCACCGGCCACGCAATCGCTGCCGCCGCAACGAGCGCCCCGCGCCTAACGTGCGGCCCTCGGCCAGAGGATCAGCAGCAGCATACCCGCCAGGATCGCGGCGAACAGCGTGTGGCCGCTGGAGGCTGTCGAAACGCACAGTGGGTCATTCCTCCGGTCGAGCACGGACTGTGAGCGTCTTGAAGGCCGTGTCGATCCCGAGCCGCCGACCTTAGCCGCGAAAACGAACCCGCTCGAGGGGAGCGCACCCAGAGCGGGGGGCCGCGTCGTCGTTACGCTTAACAGGCCCCAATCGCACGCTCTGGACCTGGCAAGAAGCAACAGTGGGCCAGGAGCACGTGCTCCTGGCCCACTGTTCAGCTTCAAGCATGATGACTGTTCGCTAATGCGGCTTCCCCGCGGGCGGCTTCTCCCCTTCCGCGGGCTCGGACTGAACCGGTACGGCCTTCACGGAGGCGCCCTCTACCAGGTCGTCACTGGGGCTGTCGACCAGTTGCTCCTTACCGGTGAGGCCGTTGCGGATCTCCACCTCTTTTCCCAGGTCATCGCCCAGCTCTACCGTTACGTAGTGGATGGTGCCCTCGGGTGTTACCGTCGCCACACGGGTTCCCTCGGCGCCGATCACCAGGGTGGCGGACGGCACCCGGAGCGACTGCTCCTCGCCACCCGGCGCCAGCCGCACGCTCCCCACCATGCCCGGGGTGAGCAGGTGATCTTCATTCGGCAGTAGTACTCCCACCACCATCGTGCGGGAGTTGGGGTCCAGCGCCCCTGCCACCAGCCGCACCTCGCCGTGGAACTCCCGGTGCGGGAACTCCCGGACCGTCACCAGCGCCGGCTGCCGGTTCTTGATGCGCGGCACCATTGCCTGGGGCACGTAGATGCGGATCCGCAGGAAGTCGCTGCGGGCCACCATGAAGAGACCGCCGCGGGTGCTGCCGGGCAGCGCTTCCGTAGTGGGCGCGGGCGTGCCGGCGTTTACCAGGGAGCCGGTGTCCACGCTCCGGGAGACGACTACACCGTCGAACGGCGCAGTGATCTTCTCGAAGCGCTGCATCACCATGATCCGCTCCACGTTTGCCCGGGCAGACTTGAGCGCGGCCTGGGCGGAGCGCACGTCCCACTCCGCCGCGCCCACGCGCTGCTGCGCCGCCCGCACCATCGCCTGGGAGGACTTCCATGCGGCTCGGGCCGCCTCCACGCTGGCCTGGCTGGACCGGATCGCTTCCTGACCCGCCTGCGCACTCGCCTGGTTGGAGCTGACCCCGGCCTGCGCGGCCTGGACGTTCGCCTGCGTGGTCCCCACGCTCGCTTCGGCCGCGGCCACGTCGGAGCGGCTCGCCTCCACCGCCGCCTGGGCCGCTTCCACGTTGGCCTGCGCAGAGCTGACCGCCGCCCCGGCAGCCTGGACGTCCGAGGCGCGCGCCTCATACAGCGCCTTCTTCTCCTCCGCGTCTTGCACGGAAACGGCGTCCTGCTTCAGAAGCTGGGTCCATCGCTCCCACGTCTTCTTTGCGATCTCCTGGTCGGAGAGCGCCTTCGCCTGGTTCGCCTTCCGCTCCGCCAGGGACTGCCGGGCCTGGGCTACTCCTGCCTGCGCGCGAACCACCGCCGCCCGGGCCTGGCCGACGTTGGCCCTGGTGCGAGTAACCTCGGCATTCTGCGCCGTCACGCCCGCGGTGGCGCGCTGGGTCTCGGCCTGGGCCGCCTGGAACGCCGCCTGCGTTTTGGCGGTGTCCGCCTGGGCCTGCGCGATCGCGGCTTCAAAGCGAGAGGCGTCCGCCTGCGCCTGGGCTACCGCGGCCCGCTGGGTGCCGAGCACGGCTCGCGCGCCCTCGATGGCCGCCTCGGCCTTCACCGCTTCGGACCGGGCCTGGGCGAGCTGCTGCTCCACTTCGGGCGCGTCGATCTCCGCCAGGAGCTGACCCCTCTTCACGGAGTCCCCGATGTCCACATAGCGCGAGCGCAGGTAGCCGGCCACCCGGGAATTGAGTGCCGTCTGCTCGATCGCTTCCATGTTGCCGGGCAGGACCAGGTCTTCGGCGCTGGCGCCGTGCAGCGGCGTCACCACACTCACGAGGCGGGGCGCGGCCTGATCGATCACTTCATGGCGCAGCGCTTCGGCCCGGTGCAGACGCGGCAGGATCCCGGCCGCCAGGAGTGCGCCGAGCAGGGCCACGGCGCCGATCACCCCGGCCGGGTTGCCGCGCTTGCGCCGCCCACCGTCGATACGGGGGGGTGTGCTCTTCCGGTCCGCTTGCGTCACGGGCGAGGGCATCTCTGAGTCCACGGTTGCATCTCCAATCGACGCCTGGGGAGTAGTGGAGTGTTGGAGTAGTGGAGTAATGGATGGATCGCGGCCATACGGCCGCACCGGCAGCCCATCACTCCAACACTCCACTAGTCCAACACTCCCCCTCTAATGGCCACCAGCCCGCTGCCGGGCACTTCGTCGTCTTCTTCGGTCGTTGCGGGCGCCGCTTTCCGGAGCACGCTGTAGACCACCGGCACGAACATCAGGGTGAAGACCGTCGCGATGATGAGGCCGCCGATCACCGCGCGGCCCAGCGGCGCGTTCTGTTCGCCGCCTTCACCCAGGCCCAGGGACATCGGGAGCATTCCCAGGATCATCGCCAGGGCCGTCATCAGCACCGGGCGGAGGCGGGTGGCGCCCGCGGCCAGCGCCGCCTGTTTCGCATCCAGCCCCTCGGCGCGCACCTCGTTCGCGAACGTCACCATCAGGATGGAGTTCGCGGTGGCGACCCCGACGGACATGATCGTCCCCATCAGCGCCGGCACGCTCAGGGTCGTCTGCGAGACGAACAGCATCCAGACGATCCCGGCGATGGCGCCCGGCAGGGCCATCAGGATGATGAACGGATCCAGCCAGCTCTGAAAGTTGACCACCATCAGCAGGTACACCAGCACGATGGCGAAGATCAACCCCATCCCCAGCCCGGTAAAGGAGCTGCGCATGCTCTCCACCTGGCCGCGCACCACGGTGGAAGTGCCTTTCGGCATCTGCTTCTGGTAGCGCGCCAGCACGCGGTCCACGTCCGCCGCCACGCCGCCCAGGTCCCGACCCTGCACGTTGGCGTAGACGTTGAAGGTGGGCTGGACGTTGTAGTGGTTGATGACCGCCATCGACTGCCCGCGCTGGATGGAAGCCAGGTTGCCAAGGAGCTGCGGCGCACCGGTCGCGCCGCCCCCGGCGGCGGAAAGCGGGGTGCGGCCCAGGGCCTGGAGGCTATCCATCCGGTGCTGCGGCGTCTGCACGGCCACCACGTAGTTGACGCCGTTCTTCGGGTTGATGAAGTAGGTCGGCTGCACCGCGCCGCTGCCGCTGAGGGACACCAGCAGGCTGCTCGCCACGTCCCGCTCCGTTAGACCCACCTGCGAAGCGCGGGAGCGGTCCACGT
>JAJFMS010000318.1 GCA_020696885.1 Armatimonadota bacterium
TGATGCTCCGGCAGATCGCCAGGCCCAGACCGGTGCCTCCCGTGCCGACGGTGGAGGTGCGAGCGGCATCCACCCGGTAGAACCGCTCGCCCAGGTGCGGTAGGTGCTCCGGCGCGATGCCTTCGCCGGTATCTGTTACCGCGACGGTAACGCTCAGCGCGTCCACCACCGCGGACACCGTTACCGTCCCCTCGGGCGGCGTGTGGCGGACCGCGTTCTCCAGCAGGTTGGTAAAAAGCCGGGTCAGCTCCGAGCCGCTGCCCGGCACCATCAGTGCCGGGTCGAGGGGCTCCAGCCGGATGCCCGGTCGCTCCGGCCGCGACACGGACTCCGCGGCCTCCTCCAGCACCTCGAGTAGGCACCGGCGTGCGCAGCTCGTGGGAGGCGTCCGCGGTGAACCGGCGCTGGCGATCGAACGCCTCCTCCAGCCGCGCCAGCATCGCGTTGAAGGAGGACGATAGCTCGGAGAATTCATCCCGACCCCCTACCGGCAGCCGCTCGGAGAGATCGCCTGCTCCCAGCCGGGCGGCTGTCCCCGCGATCTCCCGCACCGGGCGAAGCGCGCGGTCGGTCAGAAAGGCGCCGCCCAGCCCGGCGGCGAGCAGTCCGAAAGGCAGGAGGGCCAGGAGGGTGGACGTCAGCGCGTCGATCTCCCGCTGCACGCCATCGAGCGGATAGGCGAGCTGCAGCACCCGGTCGACCCTGCCCCGGCGCTCGATCGGCATCGACAGCACTCGCACGAGCGTGAACCCCGCAGCCGTGTGGCTGGGCTCCGGGACGGTGGAGTAGACCGTCCGGCCGGCGAGGGAGCGCGCGTACGAGCTTCGATCCCAGGGTTTATCCAAGCGGGCTCCACTGGGACCGTCCGCCGGGTCGCGCGGCATGAGGCGTGGCTGGAGCGGAGGCAGCGCGCGTTTCGCTCCGACCAGCGATCCTTCGGCCGCTACGTCCAGCTTCAACGGGTCCCGCAAACGGGAACGAACGTTGGACGGGGACATGAGGATGACCGGCGGATCATGCTCGGCCAGAGGCCGCTGGGCGTGCGCCCGCTCCGCCAGCGTCCGGTCTACCGTGGCGAGCAGGTCGGCCTGCACTTGATACCGCACCACGCCGCCCATAGCCCCCAGGATGAGGGCGAGCACAGCCACGTTCCACAGCGTCATCCGCAGCCGGACTGTGCCCCAGCGATAGTGGGCGAATCCTGGCACGCTGCCTCCTGTTTTCGATGATCCTTGTCCGCTGTGCTGACCGGATGCCATGGGAAGAACGGTACTCATCCGGCCGGACGGTCCTCTTCCGGCTCCGGCGCCCGGAGCACATACCCCTGCCCGTAGACCGTGTGGATCAGGCGGACGGTGTGGCCGTCGTCCACCTTCTGCCGGAGCTGGCGAATGCGGACGGCGATGGTGTTCGAGTAGCTCTCGTCGTCGTGCCAGACCCGCTCCTGGATATACTCGCGCGAGAGCACCCGTCCCTCGTTGCGGGCGAGCGCCTCCAGGAGGGTATACTCCCGCGGCGTGAGCGGGATCTCCCGGCCGGAGCGACTCACGCGTCGCGCCTCGGTGTCGATCTCCAGATCATCGATCCGGATGAGCCGCGTCCGGTGGACCGCCGAGCGGCGGATGAGCGCCCGCACCCGCACCCGCAGCTCCGGCAGCGCGAACGGCTTGAGCAGGTAGTCGTCCGCGCCGATCTCGAACCCGCGGATCCGGTCCTCCAGGGCGCCGCGGGCGGTCAGCATCAGGATCGGCGTCGAGTCGCGGCGCCGCCGGAGCGTCTCGCATACCTCCCAGCCGTCGATGCCGGGGAGCAGCAGATCCAGGATGATGGCGGCATACTCCCGCTCCCGGGCCAGCGCCAGCGCCTGCACGCCGTCGCGCGCCCAATCGACGGTGTAGCGTGCCTCCTCCAGACTCTCCCGGGTCCGGCAAGCGAGGGCCGCTTCATCTTCCACGAGTAACAGACGCACCCGGCTCTCCCGCCCTTATCCGCCGTGGCCCGGCTCCATCTTGACGCCCGGCTGGGGCTTGGGTGGTGTGTGGACCCGGGCAGCGGCCTTCCGGGCCTCCTCCATGTCGATGCCGTGATTCGGATTGTGCCCGCAGCCAGGGAGCGACCCGAGGAGCGTTCCGACCAGGAGCACCCCCGCCCCGCGCAATATCCACGTACGCATGCTAACAGCTCCTTCTACTTGAACGGGTAGTGCAGGTTGTTCGAGGCATCGCCCCACGTCTTCCCGAACGGCAGCGTGCTGACGTGGCCGTCGAGGAACAGGTAGGCGGCCACGTCGCCCACGTAGCGCCGCGGCGAGACCTGGACCGCCACCATCAGGTCGTCGTACGGACGGGGGAGATCTGCCGGCCCCCGGTCCAGGGACAGGTTGCAGAACTTCCACCAGAAGTAGACGTCCGGCGGTTCCTGTCCGGCCGGGTCGATCTTTATCAGCTCGAGATCGGTGCGGTCGGTGAGGTAGATCGCCTCCGCCGGCCTGCTGATCTTCGCCAGCGGCCATCCGGGGGCCAGCTCGCCGTTTACCGCGAAGCTGGTCGTGCCCCGTTTCGCTAGGCGGTCCTCGGGGCTGTACCAGACCGCCGCGTTCTGGAGATACGGCTTCAGGTGCGAGGGGAGATCACCACCTTCTGTCCTCCAGTAGAACTCCCGGTATCCGGGCCAGAGCGGCCACCGGTTCGGCAGGTGGTCGTCGTAGTCGGTGGTATACATCAGTCGGGCGGCGCCGATCTGCTGAAGGTTGCTCAGGGCGGTCGACTTCCGCGCGCTCGCGCGCGCCTGCGCAAAGACCGGGAACAGGAGCCCGGCCAGGACCGCGATGATAGCGATCACCACCAGCAGCTCGATGAGCGTGAACCCGGACGGGCAGCGCCGCTCCGTCCGGTGGGGTGCAGCGAACGGCAACATCGTCTCTCTCCGACCGGCGGGTCCGGTCACCGCGGCCCACGCTCCTCACGGCGAGGTGCCGGGTGAGCCGAACCGCTGACCTGATAGTAGCCGTGGAAAGTGACGGAAAAATGACGAGCGCCGCCTACTCGCGGGGAGCTTCTTTCGATCACCCCGGAGAGGAAGTCGACTGCTGGCTTACATGCGCAGCTTGCCATCCTCAACGAGAAAGGTCGCCAGCGCTTCCTCGTCCATACAGCACAGGCGGTACTCGTGCAGCACCGCCGCCCCGATGCGCTCGTAGAAGGCGAGGCCGCGATCGTTGGACTGGTTGACAATCCAGTTCAACCGGCAGCACCCTTCTTCGACCGCGATCGAGCCCAAGCGCGTCAGGATGGCCGTGCCGACCCCGGCGCCTCGCTGCTCTTCCAGCACGAACAGGTCGTCCAGCCAGAGGCCAGGTTGGGCCGAGAACGTGGAGAACGTGAAGTGGTAGGTGGCGAACCCTACCGGTGAGCCGGCTTGCTCAGCAATAACGGCGCGACAGAGGCGCACCGGGCCGAACAGATGGCGTTCGAGGTCTTCAGGCTTCGCAGTGACGCTACCGGGATGGCCGTCGAACTCCGCCAGCAAGCAAAGGAAGCGCAGCAAGAGAGGAATATCCTCGCTTGTGGCGTTCCGAATAGTCACGGTCTTCGTCATCGGCCCCCATTTCAAGCACGCGGTAAGCCGCCGATCCCGCAGTTCTGCGCTAATCCTTGCGGGGCTTTCGGAATTGATCCAGGTGGAACTGGTAGGTCACGTTGGGTTCGCCGGCGGCCGCGCCGTACCCCCACAGCGTGAAAACGCTGCCGGCTACCTTCTCTTCCGGTATGGAAAACCGAAACGTCTGGGTCATCCCCTCCTGCTCCAGCTTGACCCGCTTGCCTAACGTGTTTCCGTCCACCGCCGGATTGGAAAGGTAGCCGGCTCGCTTCGGAAGTTCGATCTTGCGGATATCGCGGCGGATCACGAATTCCACGGTATGATTCCGCCCGGCCTTGGAGGTGAGGCGAAACGTGCCGCTCTCGATGTTCTGGGGCGTCACCTCTGCCAGCGAGGTCAACGCTTGGGCCGGAACGACGCCCAGAAAAAGACTTGCTCCCAGCAACCCTAGAAAGAACCGCTTCATCATTCCGCTCCTCCAACGCTTCTCTTCGCCGTGATCCGCAAGGGGACATCGTATGGATGCATTTGGGCGCGGCGCGGTTACACGGGAGCCCGGATCCTGGCTCACCTACGGATAGTCCAGCTCTCCGGGCTGCGGGGCTTCGACCAGCCACCGGAGGAGGGGGAAGAGGTCCTCGGGGTGGTGAACCGGCACCTCCGGCCCGTTGTAGGCCAGTTGCCCCGCGGGCTCCTTCCACTGGACGGCGCGGAGCTCGGCCGGGAACACCGCCAGGCTGACCCCGCGGGCGTGCTTCTGCCAGACCAGCCCCAGCTTGACGTCTTCGGCGTCGTCTACCACTTCTACCCGGCCCAGAGAGTTGCCGAACTCCGCGGACACGCCCTCCAGGCAGAGCCGAAGCGTCTCCTCTTCGGGCGGAAGTTGCTTCAGGAACTGCTTGATCGTCATCCGCGGTCGCATCGAGGCTACCTCTTGAGAGCTGGTTGAGCGCCGCCCGGTAGGCTGTGGGGTGCCGGAAATCAGTCCGGATGATGCACTCTATCCCGGGGAGAGCCCGATGCAAACTCACCAATTCCACCTGGTCCTCGGACCGAGCGAAGGAGCCACCCTTCACAGACAGGACTTCACCACCGTGGATGGCGCTCGCCTGGAGCTCTGGCTAGACGGTGTAGGAACGGTGTACGAACTGAGCCTGTCCCGCACCCGGATCGCCACCGAGCCTTCACCCGCTCCGGTCCGTCCGGTCCCTCCGGTCACCCCAGAGCCGGTCTTCTCGGACCTGCTGCAGATGCCCCGCCTCTACGACCCTGCTGCGGGAGGGCGCGTGATCCTGGAGTGGCGGGGGCAACTGCTGGCCACGCCAATCGAATTGGAAACCCTGCCGCAAGGCCGGTGGGTAACCGTTGTGGCGCGCTGGTCGGAAGGCGGGGCGCCGGTCCTCCAACTGGAGCACTCCGCGGGTAGGCACTGCGCCGATTTCTACGTTCGGCGGATTACTGCGTGGGGGGAACGGCGGTTCGCATTGCTGGAGCTGCCGGATGGCCTCACACCTTCAATGGAGGAGCGCATCTGGGTGCTGATCGAGGTGCTTGGTCCGGACACCCTGCGTACTCTGGCGGCAGGTGAACTCCTGCGCTGCCTGGGAGAGATGGAGAGCGCCGCGGCGAATGCTACGCCCCTGGAGCAGGCGATCACCCTCTTCGGCCTGATGCCGGACCAGTTCTCGCCGGAGTTCCAGACGCAGCGGCACTCCCGGCTCGAGGCAGATCCACGCCAGCATGGACCAACCTACTGCCTCGCCTGTGAGTCGCCCGTCCCACCGGACGACGCGTTCTGCCCGGCGTGCGGCGTCCGGCGCCAGGCTCCGCCGTGTCCCGAATGCCGCGAACCGCTGACGAACCGCAAGGACGGAAGGCGCTTCTATCGCACCGAAAACGGCACGTATCCCTGGCATCTCGGCTGGGACGGTCAC
>JAJFMS010000319.1 GCA_020696885.1 Armatimonadota bacterium
GGCACGGCGATGGGGTCGCCGTGCCGTTCTCTCTTGTGGGTGAAGTGGCGAGCAACAGGTTGCCACTATCTCCCAACTGGCGGGTCTCAACGGAGCACTGCTCCGAATTCGAGCCCGCCGTGAAGGTGGCCCAGTATGCGACAGAGCAGGGAATACCGGAACGGGCTGGCCATCGCCGGGCTGATCGCCGCGGGCGCCATGGCCGTGCGCGCGGTGACGGACTTCCAGAGCGGTTGGCCGCTGCTGCTGGTAGCCGTCGCCATCCTGGCGGCTCTGGCTTTGCGCCGCTTCGTCTTCCGGGACTGACCGAACCGAACCCCGCGTGTACCGAGGCATCGATGGACCCGCAGCAGCTCCACCCGCAACCCCAACTGGACACCGCGCTTGATGCCGGCTGCCCGGACTTCCGTGCCGGTATGCGCATGGGGCGCCGGGAGGTGGTCCGCGCCGGCAGCCTCGCGCTGTTCGGCATGTCCGCGCCGGAGCTGTTCCGCGCCCAGGCGGCAGCCGCCGCGGCCGCCCGGGGCTCGTTCGGGCAGGCCAAGCGGTGCATCGTCCTGTTCATGTGGGGCGGCCCCGGGCAGATGGACACCTGGGACATGAAGCCGGACTCGCCCTCCGAGTACCGCGGCGAGTTCAAGCCGATCTCCACCAACGTGGACGGCATCCAGATCTGCGAGCTGTTCCCCAAGCTGGCGAAGCAGTGCGATAAGCTGGCGATCGTCCGCTCGATGCACCATCCGGACGTCAACCACCTCACCGCCACCCACTTCCTGCTCACCGGCAAGGACATGCCGAACCGCCAGGGGCCCACCACGGACGACTGGCCGAACATGGGCGCCGTGCTTTCCAAGCTGGGCCGCGGCAACCGCTCGCTGCCGCCCTACGTGGCCATGCGGCCGAAGACGGCGCTGGACGTGCCCCGCTTCGTGGAGGAGAGCCGCGGGCAATGGTCGGGCTGGCTGGGGCCTGCCTTCCAGCCGTTCGTGATCGACGCGGACCCGAACGGCAGCGCCTACCGGCGCGGCGAGTTCAGCCTCTCCACCGAGCTCTCCGGCCCCCGGTTCGAACGCCGGATGGAGCTGCGCCAGCAGCTCGACGCCCGGATGCGCCAACTGGAAGCGCACCCCGCAGTGCAGGCCCATGACGCCAGCTACAGCCGGGCCTACAACCTCCTCACCTCCGCCGGCGCCGGGAAGGCGTTCGACCTGAGCGAAGAGCCGGACGCGGTGCGAGACCGGTATGGCCGCAATATGCACGGCCAGGCGGTGCTGCAGGCGCGCCGGCTGATCGAGGCTGGGCTGCCACTGGTGACCGTCTTCTGGCAGAACGAGGGGATCAAGAACGTCAGCGTCTACTGGGACACCCACAGCCGCACTTTCGTGGATATGCGAGAGCGGCTGTGCCCCCCGGCTGACCAGGCGTTCTCCGCGCTGCTCGGAGACCTGGAAGAGCGGGGGATGCTGGACGATACGCTCATCCTCTGGACCGGTGAGTTCGGCCGCACCCCGAAGGTGGGGCAGGGCGTCCCCGGCGGCGCCGGCGCCGGCCGCGACGGGCGCGACCACTGGCCGCACGTCTTCACCAGCGTCCTGGCGGGCGGCGGCATCAAAGGCGGCCAGGCCTACGGCAAGAGCGACGCCACCGCCTCCTACCCCGAGGAGGACGCCGTCACCCCCGGCGACCTCGCGGCCACCATGTACCACTGCCTGGGCGTCTCGCCCGGTACCGAGCTCCGAGACGCGCAGGACCGCCCCCTCGCCATCTGCGACGGCTCCGTGATCCGGAAGTTGGTTCGGTAGTCCGGATTATTCAAGGGGAGTAAAAGCGATCCAGCGCGTAGAGATGCTGGCCTTCGATGGTCCTTCCCGGTAGCAGTTGGGTCTGTGTGCTTGGAAAGACCACGCCCGCAGCCTCAACACTCGGGAGGCTGACTCACTACCGGCAGGTCCGCCCCGGAGCTCGGCCCGACGCTCGATACCACCGGCAAGGCCTTCAACGCCTCGGTGTCCCGTTCGATGCGGGCCAGAACCTCCAGGCAGGTGGGCAGCATCGGATGGACCAGCCCCACTTTGCTCGCCAGTTGCCAATTGCGTGCAACCCTCCGGAGGATCGGGACTGCCGGGAGCAGGATCGGGTCGGTAAACTGCTCCGCGAGTTCGGCGAGTGCTTCGAGGGCCAAGGGGCGCGACCACCCCCCGTCGATCGCCTCGATGATTGGCGGGATCAGCTCCCGCTCGCGGACGCCGAGCCGGCAAAGGGCGACGGCACAGCGGCTGGTGCGCGCGGATGAGGGACCAGGGACGAGCACTCGCAACTCCGGCATCACGTCTGGGCCGAGACCGATCAAGGCCAGGAGCGCCTTATCCGCGTCGACCCTCGGGGCGTGAACGTCGAGAGCTCGAATGAGATCCGGGATCGCCTTGGGACCGAACCGCACGAGTGCTCCAACAGTTACGTAGTCCGCACTCGCGAGAGAAAGCAGCGGGAAGATCGCCCGCGGGTCTTTTGATGACTCGATACGGGCAACCAGCTCCTTCAGCGCTGTCGTCTTCAAGTGGCGCTCTGACAGCACCTGGTCGCCCGCAAGCATCTCCAACGCTTCACATAGGGCATCCAGGTCACGCTCGCCGGCCAGGCGCGCGAGTAGCTGTGCTCCAAAGCAATCCCCGCTGGTCAGGTCGTGACGGCCGTCGGGAAGCATCCGGGCGACCACGAGCGGCACCGCCTGCCGATTTCCGAGGGAGGTAAGCGCCTCCAGCGCGGCAGGAGCCAGGCGATTTCCACCCCGCCAGAGCAACTCCACCAGCACCTCGATCGCGCGCGGGTCACCGATCCGGCCAAGTGCGGTGATCGCGTGCTGCGCCGGCTCCTGCGACAGCAAGAAACCGTAGACGCCGCCGGCTCGCCAGGAGCGCAGGACCTCAATCAGCTCCGGGACCGCGCAGGCACCGAGACCCACCAGTGCCTCTTCAATCTCCGCCTGTCCCTCACCACGCAGGATGGTACGCGGACTGAACAGCTCGCAGATCAACTTGCTGGCCTGGCTTTGCATAACTGGAGTATCGGTGGCTGCACACAGGTCGAGAAGCCGGGCACCACCGGAGCTAGATCACACCACCGGCGGGGCCTCGCCGGATGCGGAGTTTTGCGCGTCACTAACCAGCGGCAGGTCCGCGGCGCGAGGGCGGGAACTCGAAACGATCGGCATCGCCTTCAGGTTGCCGGTTCCTCGCTCGATGCGAGCCAGGATCTTCTGGCAGGTTTCGAGGTTGGAATCGGCGAGCAGCAGACTGCGCGCCACCCGTCCGCTGCGGATGAGGTTGCGCAGGGTAGGGATCGCGCGCCTCAAGATCGGACTGTTGAACTCCTCCGAAAGCTGCGCGAGTGCAGTGAGGGCCAGGGAGTCCGACCAGGAGTGCTCCACCGCCAGGATCACCGGCGAGATGAGGCTCTCGTCGCGGAAACCGAGTTGGCAAAGGGCAACGGCGCATCGGCTGGTTACGGCGGATGGGGAGCCGGTCACCCCTGCCCGGAGCGCCGGAACGGCTCGCTCGCCCCATTCCACCAGTGCCTGCAGCGCCCTTTCCGAGTCCAGTCCGAACTTCGGGTCGAGGGCTCGAACAAGCTCCGGAATGGAGGCAGCGCCGAAGCCGACCAGGGTCCGAACCCTGAGGAAGCCCCTGTTCGTGGGAGCCAGGAGCCGCGGGATCGCCCGCATGTCCCCCAGCTCCCGGAGGCGTGACACCACGGCGTCCCGGGCCGCGGCTCTCCGCTCCAGATAGGGCACCTCACCGCTACCGGAGAGGAGGTCCAGGGCATCGCACAGGGCGTCCACGTCGCGGACATCCGCCAACTCCGCGAGCGTTTGAACCGCGAGGCACACTACATCCGGAGGCAGGAAACGCCCCTGGTCGTTCAGAACAGCGGCCAGCGGTGACACCACCCGATGATCGTTGATCGAGGTCAGCGCTCGCACCGCCGGAAGCGCGAGCGGGGACGCCTGCTGCTTCGCCAGCACGGCGAGCGGGGCGATCGCGCGAGGGTCGCCGATGCGGCCCAGTGCACCCACGATGTGAGTGGCCGCATCCGAACCGAACAGGAAGTAGCGGAGCCAACCCCAGGGGCTCGACTGAAGCGCTTCCAGCAACTCCGGGACGGCCGCTGGCCCCAGCGCCACGAGGGCGTTCTCGATCTCGGTCTGCCTCCGCCAGCGGAAACCGGTGTGCACGCTGAGCAGCTCGCGGATCAAGGCGGCGACTTCGGTTGCCATGTCGTGCTGTTTCGTGACCGCGAGCAACCACCAGCTAGAAAGCTTGTGACGGAGAAGTCAGCGCAACTGAGTCAAGTTTGGCTTCCCGGCAGAACTCCTCCTCCGGCGCCGGGGCGGCGCCCTTGTGAAGCCCCCGAGACCGGCCGGGCACCCCTTGGGTGGCGGCTCGCAGGCGGTAGCCCCTACCCGTGAATCGCCCCCCAGAACCCCACCGGAGTCGTGGTCGCGGGTAGCTGCCCTTAAGTCTCCACGCCAAGCCGCCCGTTAGTCCCAGCGTCTTTTGCTGGGACGTGAAAGGGCGAAGCGCCGGCCCGCCTCCCGGGAGGGTGGGTGCTACCGACCAGGGCCGGGGGCGACCCTCCGCCACGGTAACCACTTTCGCAAAGAACGCACGCCTCGTCGGTTGCGGCGCAGCCTCGCTAATCGTGCGCTGCGCCCTCCGGCCGCTCCGCCATGTGCCAGAGCACCCCACAGGGATCGATCACATACGCCACGCGCAGCCCCCATGGCTGCATTGCCGGCGCTTTCGGCGCGGGCACACCGAACTGGCCGGGCAGGTCCAGCCCGTCGATGTGCGCCCACCACGCGTCCAGGTCATCGACCATAAGGTGCATCATGAAGTTCTCAGCCCACTCCTTCTGGTAGTAGCGCTGCAGGATGAACCCGCCGGACCCCGCGTTGAAGATCGCTACCTCACCATCCAGCACCTTCTCGAAGCCGAGCGCCTCGTAGAAGCGCCGGGAGAGATCGAAGTCGCGGGTTGGCAAGAACGGCCGGGCCAGCTCGGTCCCGGTGAGAACACCGCTCATCAGAGATCTTCCTTTCACCGTCGCGGCAAGGCGGGAGCAATGGAGTGCCGGAGCGCTCTCGAGGCGGTGCCCATCACTCCAAGACTCCACTTCTCCCTTACTCCCGCCTCACCACACCTACTTCTTGCCGGTATCCTCAAACGCTCCGGCGGCCACATCCAGGTCCGAGAAAACGTAAGGCTGCACCTCGAACACGGCCTCCTGGGCGCCGCGGGCGTAGTAGCTGTCCTTCGCCTTCTTACCGATGGAGATGATCTG
>JAJFMS010000320.1 GCA_020696885.1 Armatimonadota bacterium
TGATGAGTATTCGCTGCATATCGGCTCAATCGGAAGCTGGAGGTGACGCGCTCCCGCTTCCGATCAGTGTGGTGGCCGGACCGTCACAGGATCGGTAGGTACTCTTCCAGCTCGTAATCGGTAACTCGTGCCCGGTAGCGGTTCCACTCCAGGCGCTTGTTCTGGATCAGCTTGGTGAAGACGTGGTCGCCCAGCGTGCGCCGCAGCAGCTCGCTCTTCTCGGCGGCCTGAATGGCGGCGTGGAGGTCTTCGGGAAGGCTCTCGATGCCGCGCTCCTGCCGCTCCTCGTCGGTCATGCCGGCCACGTTCTCCTCGATCGGCGGCGGCAGCTCGTATTTGTGCTCGATGCCGTCCAGCCCCGCGGCGAGGATGCATGCAAACGCGAGGTACGGATTGCAGGCCGGGTCCGGCGAGCGAAGCTCCACGCGGAACGCCTCTTCCCGGCCGCCGGTGAACGCCGGAATGCGGATGAGGTCGGACCGGTTCTGCAGTGCCCAGGTGACGTAAGCAGGGGCCTCATAGCCGGGGATGAGCCGCTTGTAGGAGTTGACCCACTGGTTGAGCACCAGGGTGATCTCCTGGATGTGGGCGAGGATGCCGGCCATGTAATGGCGGGCATCCTGGGAGAGCCGCTGCGGGTCGTTGGCGTCGAACAGGATGTTCTGGCTGCCCTTGAAGAGCGAGGTGTTGATGTGCATCCCGCTGCCGTTCTGATTCTGGAGCGGCTTCGGCATGAAGGTGGCGTAGGCGCCATACTTCTGCGCGATCTCCTTCACCACCAGGCGGAACGACATCATGTTGTCCGCCATCGTCAGGGCGTCGGCGTACCGGAGGTCGATCTCGTGCTGGCTGTGAGCGGCTTCGTGGTGGCTGAAGTCGACGTCGATCCCCATCTCCTCCAGGGTGAGAATCGTGTCGCGCCGGATGTCGGTGGCCACGTCCTGCGGGGTGAGGTCGAAGTAGCCGCCCTCGTCCAGGGTCTCGGGCGTGCCGCGAGAGCTGCGAAAGTAGAAGAACTCCAGCTCCGGACCCACGTAGAAGATGTAGCCCATCTTGGCGGCGCGCTGGAGGGTGCGCCGGAGCACCCAGCGCGGATCGCCTTCATACGGGGCGCCGTCCGGCGTCACGATGTCGCAGAACATCGCGCCCACCGCGCCGCGGTCCCCGTTGCGCCAGGGCAGCATGTGGAACGTGGACGGGTCCGGCATCGCCCGCATGTCGCTCTCTTCGCGGCGGGCGAACCCCTGGATCGAGGAGCCGTCGAAGCTCACGCCGCTCTCCAGCGCGTCTTCGAGCTGGGCCATCGTAACGGCCACGCTCTTCTGGAAGCCGACGATGTCCGTGAACCAGAGACGGATGAACTTGACGTTGTTCTCCCTGGCTACCTTGAGAACGTACTCGATGTCGTTGCCCTGCATAAAAGTGCTCTTCCGGACACCGGCGCCGGTGCCGGGTGGTTGTGGCTTCGGGGCCGCCGGAGCTCCCTCGCCGCGTGCTGCCTCCGGGTTGGCGCCGGCCGGCAGCGGGGTGGAGGACGCGTTTTCCAGTCCCCGTGTCGAATTGCGTATACCGAACACCTACCCCTGACTTAAAGGGCTTATATCATTCCGGCCCCGGCTGCGGGGTGCCGCCGGAGCGTGGGAGGGCCGAATTACCGGCCGGTTTGGGCCGGTTCCACGGCTGAATCCGGACGGCCTTGACAGCGTAAGCTATAATGTTCGGCGGACGGAACCGAAGGAAGCATACGGTTTTGGATCCCCCCGGGAGCCGCTCGCCAGATCACCCCTCGCAGGGTTCTGTTACGGTTTCCGGTGGACCCCGTCCCGCGATGTCGCTGTTACCCGGCGGCGGCAGGCGTCACTAACCATACAGGCTCCGGATCTTCCCCACAAACCCCTCTCTCACCCTCTGCGCTGGCCCCGATCGCGACACATGGTCGCTTTCGCTCGCCTCGTAGACGCGTGGTTGGGCGCTGCGGGAGCGGTATCCGTCCTGGCGGTTTCGGTCCGAGCGCCGAAGCCCCTACCGCAGTAAGGAGGAATCCCCGATGCGTAAAGGCTCGACTGTCCTCGGAAGTCTGGGAGTGGCCTGTGCTCAGGCTACATTGCTCATTCTTCCACTCCTCGCCGCAGGTGCGGTCGCGAACGAAGTGGTGTTCGCGCCGCGGCCGCTGTATGCCGCAGAGGAGGAACCCATGCCGGCGGAGGCCGTCTCAAATGACGAGGCTGCCGAACAACTCGCTGCGCTGGAACGCCGCCGCTCCACGCTGGAGACCCCGCCCTCCCGCGGCAAGACCGCCAAGTCACCGGGCAAACCGGTCAAGGTCATCAACACGCGCGCCACCTGGTACGGCCCGGGCTTCCACGGCCGCCGCACCGCCTCCGGTGAGCGCTTCAACCGCCACGCCATGACCCTCGCCAGCCGGCACCTGCCGTTCGGCACGCGGGTCCGGGTAGTCAACCCCCACACCGGCCGCTCCGCGGTGGCCCGGGTCAACGACCGCGGTCCGTTCCGCGGCGGCTACACGGCCGACCTCAGCCAGGCTCTTGCTCGCAAGATCGGCCTGAGCAACAGCGGTGCGGTGCGACTGGAGATTCTGCCCCGGTCCAGGACAAAGTAGTCCCCGGCCGTTTCGGGATACCTCAGGAAGGCCGCTGCTCCCGTCGGGTCGGAAGCAGCGGCCTTCTCCGTTCTAGAGCCAGGGGTGGTGCGCCAGGGCAGTGTCGATCGAGCCCGTAAGGAGAATGCGGATGCATAGGGGTAAGGGGGAGCAGCGACTCCCGAACTCACACACCCCCGATCTCGCACCCTCCCACCGGCTCACCCTCCGACGCCCCCCCGACTCAACGTGAATGGCGCCCGCGGCCGCATCGGTTTGACGCTCCCCTGCCTCGCTGCTAAGATGGCCCGGGGGGTCCTGTCACCGTGATCACCGAGCCGCAAGCCGCTCTCCGCCGAATTCCCAAGACCGACCGCGTGCTACTGGATCCAGCGGTCGCCGCGCTGGTGGAGCGGCACGGACGCACGCCGGTGCTCGCCGCCATCCGGCAGTCCACCGAGGCCCTCCGCGCGAAACTCCTCGCCGAGGCTGCGCCCACCGCGGACGACCTCCTCCCCGTGGTGACCACGGACGTGCAGCGGCGCCTGGAAGACGGCGCCCGGCGCACGCTGCGTACCGCCATCAACGCCACCGGCGTGGTGCTCCATACCGGCCTCGGGCGCGCCGTGCTGGCCACCGCGGCTGCGGACGCCGTCTCCGAAGTAGCCCGGAACCACTCCTTGCTGGAGGTGGATGCGGCTTCCGGGGACCGCGGCAGCCGGCTGGACCACGTCTCCGCGCTGGTGCGCGAGCTCACCGGCGCGGACGATACGTTGGTGGTGAACAACAACGCCGCCGCCGTGTTCCTGGCGATCAGCGGCCTGGCGGCCGGTAAGGAAGTGATCATCTCGCGGGGGCAGCTCGTGGAGATCGGCGGCTCGTTCCGGATTCCGGACGTGATCCGCTCCGCGGGGGCGCGGCTGGTAGAGGTGGGCACCACCAACCGGGTACGGGTGGCCGACTACGCGGAGGCGATTACGGACCAGACGGCGCTGATCCTGCGCGTCCACCCCAGCAATTTCCGGATCGTGGGGTTCACCGAGGAGGCCTCCCTGGAAGAGCTGACCGCGCTGGGAAGTCAGCACGGCATTCCGGTGCTGGACGACCTCGGCAGCGGCGCGCTGGTAGACCTGACCCGCTATGGCCTGGTAGCGGAGCCGACGGTGCACGCGAGCCTGGACGCCGGCGCCGAGGTGGTGACGTTCAGCGGGGACAAGCTCCTGGGCGCCTCACAGGCGGGGCTGATCATCGGCCGCCGGGAGCCGTTGGCCCGTTTGAAGCGCCACCCGCTGATGCGGGTGCTCCGGGTGGATAAGCTCACGATGGCGGCCCTGGAGGCCACCCTGCGCCTCTACCGCGACGAAGCGATCGCGATGCGGGAGATCCCCACGCTGGCGGCGCTCACGGCGGCCCCGGCGGAGCTGGCGGCGCGTGCCCGACGTCTCCAGACCGGACTGGAGTCGGCGCCGGTGGAAGAGGCGCTGGAGCCCGGCACCTCCCAGGTGGGCGGCGGCTCGCTGCCCGGAGAGGAGCTGCCCACCACGCTGGTGTGCCTCGATCCGGCCGAAATCTCCGCCGGGGAGCTGGCGAGACGGCTCCGGCTGGGTGAGCCGAGCATCTGGGGCAGGGTGCAGCGAGACCGGCTGATCCTGGACCCCCGGACGGTGCGGGATGATGAGATCGAGCTGATAGTCCAGGGAGTCGGCGCGGCCCTCCGCGCCGACTCGGGAAAGGCGGAAGCATGATCCGGCTAACGGAAACCGTGGCCTGCGGCGGGTGAGCGTCCAAGGCGTCCTCTGAGGACCTGGCGCAGGTGCTGCGCCAACTACCCAAACAGGTGAGTGACAAGATCCTCGTCGGGCTCGAAACGTCCGACGATGCCGGCGTGTACATCCTGGATCAGGATCGTGCGCTGATCCAGACGCTCGACTTCTTCACGCCGATCGTCGACGACCCGTACGAGTACGGCCAGATCGCAGCCGCAAACTCCCTTTCGGACGTGTATGCAATGGGCGGGACTCCGCTCACCGCGATGAACATCGTCTGCTTTCCGATGGCGGACAAGCCCAAGGAATGGCTGGTCGAGATCCTGCGCGGCGGGGCCGACAAGGTGGCCGAGAGCGGCGCCCTGCTGCTCGGCGGCCACACGGTGAACGACGAGACGATCAAGTACGGCCTGAGCGTCACCGGGATCGCGCGCCCGGAGGAGATCACCGCGAACAGCGGCGCGCGCCCCGGTGACTGCCTGGTGCTGACGAAGGCGATCGGCACCGGCCTCGTCACCACCGCCCTGAAGCGTGGGTGCGCGGATGCAGCGGACGTGGCGGCAGCCTCGACCTCCATGAAGACCCTGAACGCCGCGGCCCAGCGCGCGATGGTGCGCGTCGGCGCCCGGGCGGCGACGGACATTACCGGCTTCGGGCTGTTGGGCCACCTGTATGAGGTGGCGGCGGCGAGCGGGGTGTCGGTACAAGTCGATTCAGGGGCCGTGCCGTTCCTGCCGGGAGCCTTGCGGTATGCGGAGGACGGCGTGAACACCGGTGGTGGGCGGAACAACGCCGCCTACCTGGGCGAGCGCGTGCGATTCACCGCCGAGGTCCCGGAACCGGTGCGCGTGGCCTGCTTCGACCCGCAGACCTCCGGCGGCCTGCTCATCGCCGTGCCCGCGGCGCGCGTGAGCGAGCTACTCGTGGAGCTGCTGCGAGAGGGTGTTCCCGTGACCGCGAAGATCGGCCACGC
>JAJFMS010000321.1 GCA_020696885.1 Armatimonadota bacterium
CGGCGCGGTCGGACCCGGCGAGTGCGAAAGACATTCAGCCGGTCCCTTAGCCAGCGGGCTAAACTGAAATCTGGGAGACAGGTGGGCGCACCCCTCGTCACCGGGCCGGAGAGCCGGCACGATGGAAGGAGGTTCGCTCCGGTCCCCGGCAGAACTCATCTGACCGGTCGGCGATGATGCGCCCGGCCCCCCGAGGAAGTGCGAGTGAGTGGTTTCGATTTCGCCTGGTCCGACATTCCCACGATTCTGGTCCTGATCCTGCTGGAGGGACTACTCAGCGGGGACAATGCGCTGGTGCTGGCGGTACTGGTTCATCCCCTACCGGAGCATCAGCGGCGGAAGGCACTCCACTACGGCATCCTCGGCGCGTTCGTCCTGCGGATCATCGCCACGTTCCTGGCGGTGTGGTTGGCCAACATCAAGTGGGTGGCGCTGGTCGGCGGGCTCTACCTGCTGTACCTCCCGTACAAGCACTTCACCTCTCATCCGGACGAGGAGCCCACCACGGACGCGGAAGCCGCGGCGCGCGCCGGCACCTTCATGGGCCTCTCCCTGTTCTGGACGATCGTCATCAAGGCGGACTTGATCGATCTCGTCTTTGCCGTCGACTCGATCCTGGCCGCCGTGGGGATGAGCGACAAAGCCTGGGTGATCATCGCTGGCGGTCTTCTGGGCATCCTCATGATGCGGATGCTCACCGTCCAGGTGCTGGAGCTGGTGAAGCGCTATCCGAAGCTGATCGACGGAGCTTACATCATCGTGGCCTGGGTCGGCGTCAAGCTGCTGTTCGAGTTCTTCCACGAGCTGAAGCTGAACACGGTGCTGCTGGGCCAGCAGATCCACTTCGACGGGCATCACCTCGTCCCGCACATCTCCACCCCCGTCAACGTGGCCGTGGTGATCGTGCTGTTCGTGGGGAGCTTCCTTTATGCGAAGAAGCACCAGAAGGATGTGGGACTGGTCGGCGCGATCGAAGAGTTCGAGGCGATGGCCGAGGGCGAAGCGCTCGCCGGCAAGGACGGTGCGGGGAAGCGGGGGCATTGATCCCGCGCCGGCACCGCTTCTGATCAACCGGCTCCGGCGGCCCTGGCCGGAGCAGCAGCGTTCCGGAGCGGCCCCGGCGGGTTCATCCCCGCCGGGGCCGCTTATGCTTGCCGGGCCTCACGCCGCCGGTTTGCCGGCGAACCGGGCTCTCATCCCCCTGGCTCCGGCCGGGCCGAGCCCCGGCGAATGGGTAGCATGAATCCATGAGGCACCGCAAAACGGGGGTGAGGGATGACGCGCCGGAATCTGATACTGCTGCTCGCGTGCTGTCCGGGAGCCCGGGGAGCGATGGCTGACGTCCGGAAGTGCCCCATTTCGGAGATCGTCCTTGTCCGGTCGCCGGGAAACGGCCCGGGTCAGAAGGACCGGCTGGTGCTGAAGCGAGACGGAACGGCCGAATACCAGGGCATCGCGAAGGTGGAGCGGCTCGGCCGATTTCAGGGCTCGATTCCGATCAAAGAGCTCGACCGCCTCTCCGCGCTGATCCACGAAGCCGGTTTCTTCGATCTCAAGCGCACCTACCGGGGCACGCAGCCAGGCACGGATCGGCCGCTTCCGGACGCGCCGGGGGTGCTGTTGACAGCGATTTGTGACGGAAACGCAAAGACCGTGGCCGACTACGGACGGGGTGGTCCCCCGGCCCTCCAGCGCTTGCACACGGCTATTCTTGACGCCGCGAAGACCATCGTGTGGCGGAAAGATGGAGCCAACTCCAACTGACCTGCGGGCGAGCAGGGGCGTCTAATGTTGAGTAGACAATTATCGGTCACTGGATTGCAACATCGATGTTGAGACAACGCCCGAAGCGATAGGGGTAGTTCAGACCACTATATGAGCGGACACGAAGCAACGTGGATCGGTCCGCTCAATGTTCCCTAAACAAATCAAACGCCTCGCAGCGACGGGGCTCATCGTAGTTAACCTCCTAGCTTACACCAAGTCGGTGCGCGCTCAGGCCCCTGCCGCGCCGGCTGTTGCGGCCCCTGTGCCCGCAGCGCCGATGGTGGCGCAGCCCAGCGTCGTCGTCCGCCGGGTCGTGATGAAGGACGCGATCTCCGCCGAGGCCTTCAAGGCGAAGCTGGAGACGATGAAAGCGTCCAACCTTTTCCGCGATACCATCGCGGGCCCCGATCCCAAGAAGCCGGTCGTCATCGACATCTCGTTCCTCGTCAGCGGCAACTACCTGCTGATCGCCGGCAGCCGTGACTGGGTGGATGCGAATATCGAGTCGATCCGCTTCATGGCCTACCTCTTCGAGCGGCCGCGCGCTTACCTTCAGCTCAACCTCCGCGTGGTGCAGCTCACCGGACCCGCCAACGCGGACGTGATCCAGATGTCCGAGACGGTCCGCGCCCTGGTGGACGCCCGCCGCGACGAGATCGTCCGCACGTTCGGCGACCTGGACGACTACCTCACCCGCCGCGTGCAGATGCGGCAAGGCAAAGAGCGCGTGCTGTATGACACGGTGCAGCAGCTCTTCCCCAGCCTGGGCACCGGCGTTCGCCCGCTCACCGTGCCGGAGACGCTGCTCCTCCTGATGCTGGACCGCTCTGCGCCCGCCCCCCACGGCGGCACCGCCAACGAGATGAACAGCAGCGACACCGAGGAGACCCTGATGGGCCTCCCGCGCCGGCTGGGTGCCGCGGTGCGCGACCCGCAGTCCGACGACGCCCAGGTAGCGCGCGACGTGCAGAAGGACCTGACCGAGTGGAAGAAGGCGGTCACCGCCATCCGGGACTGGCTGGCCCACTACGCCGACGGGCTGAAGAAGGAGAAGGACAACTCCGGCATCAGCGCGCTCCGCGAGGCCCTGCAGCGCCCCAATAGTCCGGTTCCCACCTGGCTGGCCCGCCGCCTGCTGCGCTCGATGGATCTCACAGAGCGGCTCTACCCCGCCCTCGTCCGCCGGCACACCCAGGAAAGCCTGGAAGAGCTGCAGCGCCGCTACACGCTGACCCTGGAGCGCGCGGAGCGCATCGAGAAAGCCCTGATGATGGGCGAAGAGCCGCCCGCGGAAGACAGCAAGAAGATGCCGTCTCCGCCGCCTCCCGGCGGACGCCAGGGCCGCAACCTCGTAGCGCTCAAGTCGCTCTCCGAGGAGCTGGTCCCCGCGCCGCTGGCCCTGTTCGAATCCGTGGCGCTCGCCGCCGACAACTCGGCCCCGAGCCCCGAGCAGCTCGTGGGGATGCTGCAAGAGTACTCCACGGAGCGCCGGAAGCTGGACAGCCAGCTCGGCAACGAAGACGCCGCGCTCTTCGCCAAGATCAACTACGCCAAGCTCCAGAGCCTCGAAGCCGGGCTCAACCTCTGGCTGCGGCGGGTGAGCGAGGCGATGGCCCGCTCCCTGGAGCAGCAGTTCTACCGCCGCTACGTGGATGAGCTCCGCCTCCTCGCCAACAAGGAGCTGGGCAAGAACTCGAACCGCGACATCCTGGGCGCCGCTTCGATCAACGAAGTGCCGGACGTCACCCGCGACCTGCTGCTGGCGGACTCCGGGGTGAACATCTTCGTTTCCAACAGCATCAGCATGCAGTTCGCGCCGGAGACCAGCAATACCGTCACGGCCCAGGTGCAGAGCGCGCTCCCTTCCAAGCAGGGCCTCCTGGAGCGGGTGCAGCAGGCCAACCAGGCCGCCAGCGCGCTAAACGTGCTGAGCACCAACTTCGGCGTGGATGGCGGGTCCATCGTGAAGGCGCTGATGGCCGGCGGGCAGGCGGTGCCGGTGCAGGGCGGCGTCACCCTCACCGCAATGCCGAGCGTCGGGTTCGACGCGGGCACCGTGACCCTCTCGCTCACCGCCAACCAGACGCTGGCCCCCGGCAACGAGAAGGTGGCGGACCGCGTCACCAACCACAGCATCAACAACGCCACGGTGACCGCGCTCTCCTACGAGCCGATGGTGCTCTCCACGCTGGCCAGCAACATCAGCTACTACGAAGACGGCGGCGGCATCCCGATCCTCCGGAAGGCGCCGTTCCTGAAGGACCTCCTCAAAGACATCCCGCTGAAGCCGTTCAAGCAAGAGAAGCGGCAGAAGGGGATCTACCAGAGCAGCGTGATCATCCTCGAGCCGGTGGTGATCCCCACCATCGAAGACCTGGTCCGCTTCCACGGCGGCTGGCGCGAGATGGGTGTTCAGGCCGTTCCCGGCGGGCCGACGATCAAGGTCAACCCCGATTAGGGACTTGGACACAGAGGGACACAGATTTAGACAAGAGGGGACACAGAGGGGAACCGGAGAGAAGGGCAGGGGAGGCTCGATGAGTAAGCGAAGCGACTACTATCACCCCTCTCCCTTTTCCTTCTGTGTCCCCTCTGTCCAAATCTGTGTCCCTCTGTGTCAAACTCCGGAAAATCTCGGTTGACGCCGCCGCCCGTTCTTGGCTAGCATTACCGCGTAATGTGTGGTTATACGCCGAACAACCGGAACCGGGCCTGTGAGCGTCGTCGTGCGGAGCGACAACCTGTCCACGCGTCCGTCCGCCTTTCTCTGCGTTGAGAACGTTACAACCTTCCGGTTCATGGCAAGACGGAGCAGCGGCTCCGTCTTTTTTGTTGGCTGCCCGCGCTCCTTCTCACCCTGATCGGGCCGCCCTTTCCGGGCCGGACACGGCAGTCCGGCCCCGCCAGTGAAGTGAGGAGATACCGATGAGCAACCCGGCAGACTGGTCCAAAGACCAGGTGATCGCCACCTATCATGAGTGCGTGCAGACCACGTACGGCCGCACCCCGCTGGTCTTCGTGCGGGGCGAAGGCGCCTACCTGTGGGACGCGGACGGCAAGCGGTACCTGGACTGGGTTTCCGGAGGCCGCGCCGGGAACGCGCTCGGGCACTGCCATCCGGACGTCACCGCCGCGCTGGAGCAGCAGATCCGAACGCTGACCTACGTCTCCAACGACTTCTACCACCCCTGGGGCGCCCGGCTGGGCCAGCTCCTGGCGGAACGGAGCGGCGGTCGGAAGCCGTTTTTCTGCAACTCCGGCGCCGAAGCCTCCGAGACGGCCCTCAAGCTGGCCCGGAAGTGGGGCCACGGCCGGCGGGGCGAGAGCTGCTTCGAGGTGATTACCTTCGAGCGGTCGTTCCACGGCCGGACCTACGGGGCGCTCTCCGCCACCGCGCAGACCAAGTTCCAGAAGGGGTTCGAGCCGGTGGTCCCGGGCTTCACCTACCTGCCCTGGGATGATCTGGCGGCCCTGGACCGCGCCATCGGCCCGCAGACCTGCGCCGTGTTCATCGAGCCGGTGCAGGGCGAGAGCGGCACCTTCCCGGCCTCTCTGGAGTTCATGCAGG
>JAJFMS010000322.1 GCA_020696885.1 Armatimonadota bacterium
CGGGACGCGGGGCTCCGGGTGGACGTGGTGGCCGAGGAGTACACGGTGCCCGGCCTCATCGCCGCCCTGGAGGCCCACTGGGGTCAAAATAAACTAGAGGATGATGCGATAACACCTGGAAGAATCCCGGGTGAACAGGAATAATCGGTTGGAACCGAGGCCGCTGGTAGTTCATTTGGCGTGCTCATGGCCCATTACAACCGCCGGATGAAGTTGGTGCGATAGGGAAGCAGTATGAGCACCCGCGAACAACATCCTTCAAATAACGGATACCATCGTCTGGAAGCGCTGGCCGGCGCCTCCAGGCAGCTCGCCGCGGAGCCGGACCCCGCGCAGGCGCTCTGGCACCTGGTGTGCACCTTACGGAGCGACCTGGGGATCGACCGCGCCGGGATCTTCTCGTTCTGCCCGATCACCCAGTCCATCGACCATGTGGCCGGGGTGGGGCGTAACGGCAGGGCTGAGTTCTCCGGCCGGTGCTACTCCGCCGAGGGAGAGCCGCACCCGATCAAGCTGGTCGCCCGGCGCGAGCTACCGTACTTCTTCTCCCAGGATGTGCAGCAGGAGTTCCCGGACATCCCCTGGGCTCCCGGCGTGCACGCGCATGCCATCGTGCCGATCATCGCGGGAGACGCGCTGGTGGGCCTCCTCGCGGTGGACAACTGCTTCACCAACCGGGAGATGACCCCCAACCTCCTGGAGCCGCTGTTCCTCTACGCGGGCCTGGCCGCGCTCCCCCTGTTTGCCCTTTACCAGAAGAAGGAGCGGGAGCGGGTGGAGGCGATGCGCCGGCACATCCACCGGGAGGTACTGTTCGCCGTCACCAACGGCAAGATCTGCCTGTGTGACCGGGAGCAGATCGATACCGAATGGCCGGTGGAGCAGGGCACCTTACCAATTAACCGCGAATACCACGTGCGCGAGGTGCGGGAAGAGGTGCGGCACGTAGCACGGAATGCGGGGATGGACGAAGACCGCGCCGCGGACCTGGGGCTCTGCGCCTCGGAAGCCGCCACCAACGCGCTGCTCCACGGCTGTGGAGGGTCCGCCTCCGTGGAAGGCCGCGACGGCGTGGTCCGCATTCGGGTTTCCGACCACGGGCGGGGAATCAGCCCGGACGACCTGCCCCGTGCCACCCTGCTCAAGGGGTGGTCGTCGCGGGCCTCGATGGGCCTCGGCTTCACGGTGATCAACGAGACGGCCGATCGGTTATTCCTCTATACCGGGCCGGACGGCACCACGGTGATCATCGAGATGGCCGTCGAGATGAAGACGGACTTCCTCGCCGGAATCAACCCCCTCCTCTGGGAAGACGACGAACTGCTCGTCTGATGTGTGTCAGGGCCGCGAGGTAATTGATGCCGGAGCCCGATACCGGCGCCGCCGCCCGCCCGCGCCCCTTGCGCGCGCTCGTGGGGGCAGCCCGTAACATGGCCGGTGAGCCGGATCCCGTCCAGGCGCTCTGGACGCTGATCCGCGCTATCCAGGAAGATGTAGGCGTCGATCGCGCCGGCATCTTCGAGTACGACCGTGCCGCCGGTGCGGTCCACCGCATCGTCGGGGTGGACGTGAACGGCGATGCCGAATTCGAAGGTCCCCCGATCCGCCTGAGCGTGCCGAACCATCCGCTCGGCCAGGTAGGCCGGGGCGAGATGCCGTACTACTTCACGGACGACGCGCCGCGAGACTACCCGCACCTCCGGTTCGACCCGGGGGTGCGCCACGTAGCCGTGATCCCGATCAGTACCGGCGGTGAGCTGCTCGGGCTGCTGGGAGTGGACAACTGCCGCACCGGCCGCGCGCTGGAGCAGTCGGCGCTCCAGCCCCTCTTCCTCTGCGCCGGTCTCGCAGCGCAGTCGCTCTTCGCCCTCTACCAGCAGCGCGAGCGCGAGCGGGTGGATGCCATGCGGCGCGCGATCTACTGCGACGTATTCCAGGCCGCCACCAACGGCAAGATCCGCCTCTGCACCCCGGAAGAGATCGCCGGCGAGTGGCCGCACGAGGCCGCCGCAGTGCCGATCGAGCGCGAGCAGGACGTGGGCCGCGTGCGGGAGCACGTGCGCGCATGCGGCGAGGCGTCCGGAATCGGCAGCGAGCGGGCGTGGGACCTGGCCCTCTGCGCTTCCGAGGCGGCCACCAACGCGCTGCTGCACGGCAACGGCGGCGGGGCCACCGCGGAAACCCGCGGCGGAGCCGTTCGGGTGCGGATCGCCGATCGGGGCCACGGGATCCCGCTGGAAGACCTGCCGGACGCCACGCTCCGTCCGGGGTGGTCAAGAGGCAAGGTGCCGTCCATGGGTCACGGCTTCGTGCTCATGCATCAACTGGCGGACCGGGTGTATTTGAGCACCGGCGCCGAGGGCACGGTGGTGATCCTGGAGATGTGCGTCGATCCGTTCGATACGCTGCCCGCCGGCTGGGACGACCTCTGATGCCGCGCATTCCGCAGTCTACCGGCGAGCACCGGTGAGCCAGCCGCGCCTCCCCCGCCGGAGCGGGTTTGCCGCGGCCAGCCTGCTGGGGGTGATCGCGCTGGGCGTGGCCTCCCGGCGGTATGTGCTCGGTCTGCCGTGGTGGGATAAGAGCCTGGGGGACGTGCTCTACGCCATCGCGGTCTACCTGACCGTGCTTCTGGTGCGCCCCCGGATCTCTCCGGGGCTCGCGGCGGCGGCCACGGCGGTATTCTGTATCGCGATCGAGCTGTTCCAACTCACCGGCATCCCCGCCCGATATGCCAGCGTCCCGCTGGTACGCTGGACGCTCGGCACGCGCTTCGCGTTCCACGACCTGGTTTGCTACGGGATCGGGGTAGGGGTGATCGCTTTGCTGGACAGGCTGGCGTTCCGCGCCGGACGCGCCTATAACTAATCTGGACGCGCGTGCCGCCGCAATCGACTGCAACCCGGGAAGCCGGGGCTGGGTCCTTGGGTTATCGGCGCTCGACGCCGCAGATGGAGGGAATTTCGTGAAGCAACAATTAAAGATGTGGGCCGGCGCACTCGCCCTCTCCGCAGCCCTGGGCATGGTGTCATCCGGCGTGGCCCAGGCCGGCCCACTGGACGGTGTCCTCGGGAAGGTGGTCAAGGTTGGCGGCATCGGCTTCCTGGTGAAGCAGTTCGGCCCGCAGATCAATAAGGTCATCAACACCCTGCTCATCCAGAAGGGTGACCGCTACGACGGCAAGACCAAGGTGGTACCCACCTTTGCGCTGGGGAACGGCGCCTACATCGGCGGCGCCCAGGTCCAGGGTGAAGAGGCCCAGGTAGACGAAGTGAAGTACGTCGCCACCGTGGAGGTGCCGCTGGGCAGCTTCCGCGGGAAGGCCTACTTCCCCGTCAAGAGCCTCATCAAGGGCAGCGCCATCACCAAGCCGGTCAAAGGCACCGGCGTGTCTGCGCTCGTAGACTTCAAGATCTAGGAAGGACCTGCCATGAAAAGCACGAAGCGATTGGTACTCCTCGCCACCACGGCGGTCCTGACCCTCGGCACCCTCGGGGCCGCGCACTACTCCGCCCAGGCCGCGGGCAAGGCTCGTGACCGTAGGGACGACAGCCGGCGAGCGGACGTCGACGATCTCTACCCGGAGCTGAAGAAGAAGATCGTCCCGATCATCACCTTCGGCTCCAGCATCAACATCGGCGCCGCCCAGGTACAGGGCGAAGAGGCCGACGTGAACCGCTGCAAGGCCGTGGCCCAGCTCGAGACGGACTACAAGGACGTGGCGCGCATCAAGATCCTGGTGCCGGTGCAGTCCGAAAACGTGATCAAGAACATCGACCGCGTCCCCGGCGTGAGCGTCAGCGCCATTGCGGACGTGGCGATCAAGCGGTAGGGACCCAGGTCACCCTCCGGTTCCGCATCCTGCCCGTTGCCGTCGATCGACGGCAGCGGGTGGGATGCGCTTCTCGCGGAGGCTGCTCCGGCCCTGCCTGGCCGTGTTACGCTTACCTGAACGTGCCGCCGGCTTTCCGGCCCCTCTAGCACGGTTCCTCGTGAGCGCCCGATGACCCCAACGATCTCTACCTCCGCCTCGCAAGTCGCACCGTTTCTGGCGATGGCGGTGATGGAGCGCGCCCAGGAGCTGGAGCGCGCCGGGGCGGACATCGTCCACCTGGAGGTGGGCGAGCCGGACTTCGATGTTCCGCCCTGCGTGCAAGAGGCTGCCGAGCGCGCCAGCCGCGCCGGTCACACTCACTACACGCACAGCCTGGGCCTCTGGGAGCTGCGGGAGGCGATCGGCGCTTACTACGCGTCGCGGTATGGCGTCACCGTCCCGGCAGAGCGGGTGCTGGTGACCACCGGCACCTCCGGGGGGCTGGCGCTGCTGATGGCCCTGCTCCTGAACCCCGGCGACGAGGTGCTGCTCCCGGATCCGGGATACGCCTGCTATCCGAACTTCGTGCGGGCGTTCCATGGCATCCCCCGCCGGTTCGGCATCGACGCCGGCCGGGACTTTCAGTACGACCCGGAGGTCATCGCGGCGGCGCTCAGCCCGCGAACCCGCGCGCTGATGGTGAACTCCCCGGCCAATCCCACCGCCGCGATCCAGGAGCTCGAAACCCTTCGGGCCCTGGTCGCCCTGCCGGTGCCCCTCATCAGCGACGAGATCTACCACGGCCTGGAGTACGGCCCTCCGGCCCCCAGCATGCTCCAGGTGACCGACCGCTGCTTCGTGCTGGACGGCTTCTCGAAGCGCTACGCGATGACCGGCTGGCGCATCGGCTGGCTCGTCGCCCCGGAAGAGTACGTGCCGGCGCTGCAGCGCCTCCAGCAGAACCTGTTCATCTGCCCGCCTTCGGTGGCCCAGCACGCCGCGCTGGCCGCGATTACCGGCGCCGCCGCGGATGTGGACCGGATGCGGGACGCTTACCGCGAGCGGCGGGACGTGCTGGTACACGGCCTACGCGCGCTGGGTCTGGGCGTGCCAACCGAGCCGCGCGGCGCCTATTACATCCTGGCAGACGCACGCCACCTGGGCCACGACTCCGTGCGGCTGGCGCACCGGATCCTGGAGGAAGCCCACGTGGGCGTAGCGCCCGGGATCGACTTCGGCCCGGCCGGCGAGGGCCACCTCCGGATCAGCTTCGCGTCCGCGCTCCCCCGCATCGAGGAAGGGCTGTGCCGCCTCGAGCGCTGGCTGGGGCGTTGAGCTCGGGCCAATCATGAGTGCGGACCTTCCGCCCCGCGTGCTGCTGGTGACCGGCCCCGCTTCCGGAGGGCTCAAGCGGCACGTGGAAACCCTGGCGGACCGGCTGCCGGGCTTGGGCTACCAGGTGGCCTCCGCCGCGCCCCCCGGCGTCTTCACGGGGATCGAAGCCGGGTTCCGCCTG
>JAJFMS010000323.1 GCA_020696885.1 Armatimonadota bacterium
GCCAGCGGGCATGAATTGCAGAAGGAGGTGCTCTGGGACATTCGCGTGCCGATCCTGGCGTTCGATCGCGAGACGTTCGAGCGGGCTGCGACGCTATCGTACCGTCTCCATTGTCTGTACGCGGCGCGAAGTGAGTGCCGGTTGCCCTCGCAGGTGGAGGACGAAGACATCCCCAGCCACTGGGAAGGGTTGCTGTCCGAGCTCGTGCGGCTCTACGGCTACTCGGAACGGGAGGCACAGATGTTGGTGGAAACGGTGCTTCCGGAGGGCCTGTCCGACGTTCCAGGAGCCCAACTCAAATTGTACTACCGGCCGAAAGCGCCCCTGCTGCCGCTGCGTCTGTTCGACCGCGCGATGAAACCGCGTTACGAGGAGTTAAAGCGGCTTGCTCGATCAAGCGCTCTTGCGGCCTCAGAGGCCGCCGACCTTGCCGGTTACCGGACACTTCTAGCCTGGGAGGACCGCGCTAATCGAGGAATCCCTTCGAGATTCAGCCCATCTCGTTGGCCCGGCGTCGATTCGGCCACCGATGCGGAACAGGCTGCCTATCGGTACCTTACTGCGCGTAAGGGGCAGAGTTACCGTGTCGAGGAGGTGCATCGTGACGATCCCGGGCTCTGGGAAGTGACCGCCACTCGCGAGCTACCCTCGGCGCAGGAAGCAGAACAGGCCCCACTTACTCTGTGGATCGATGCGGTTTCCGGAGAAGTAAACGAGGACCGTGACGCGGCTCGCCATGCCCGTCCTGCCTGACCTCGAGGATTTCCCCTATGAAGCGCAGGATGCACACACGCTGACATGTGTGCCCGACTGCGTATCAATGGTGTATCAGCACCTGGGTCTCGTCTCTGATTGGGCCTTAGTTGCCGGGGAGCTTGGTTTCTCAGAACTCGATGGAACTCCGTTCGACAACATTCAGGATCTTTCGGAGGTCGTGCCTACTTTCGTCGAAGATCTGGCTGAAGCCGAGATACACCTTGGGTTGTCGCGCCCGATAATCGTCAACGTAAGGGTGCGTGGACCAGAACTCCTGACCTACGCACGCTCCTCGTTCCTACATGCCGTTATTCTGGTGGGATGCACTGAAGGCGAGGTGGTGTTGATTGATCCGCTGGCGCTCTCCATGCTCGGTTCAGCGGCACCGATCCGCCGACCACGCCGGGCACTCGAACGAGCGTGGCAGGGAGGCTACGTGTTGTTAGGGTGGTGAGGGCAGCCATTCGCCTGGATACCTCAACGCCAGACCGGCTCCGTGCTCGATCGAGATCGCCACAGGACAAAAGCGTCCCCGAAACCGCTGTGCTCCCCGGGGCAGGCCTTCGCGAGGACGGTGCTTTTGTGCCTTACACGATCGCCCGATTCCGGCGGTTCTCCCGCCGGGGTTCCGGGGAGTCGGCACCCAGCCAGACCGGTTCGTTCGCGCTCAATCCGGCTCGCCACCAGCCCAGCACCACCAGCAAGGAGAGCGCGCCGAGCAGCGAGGAGAACCGCAGCCAGTCGGCCATGGTGTCCCAGTACGAGAAGCAGGCATACGAGAGGGTGAGGAGACCTCCGAACAGCCCGCCCGGACTGACGCCCTGCACCCCCGTGCAGGTGCCCAGGATGATCGCGCAGATCCCCACCAGGTAGCCCACCACGAACAGCACCTGCTTGTTCCGCTTCTCGGACTCCTTGAACTGCTGGTAGAGCGCCGTCTTCTCGCCCCGCAGGCGAGACTTCTCCGGCTCGGTGCCCGCGCTCCGGATCTGCTGGCTCACCTTTTGCACCCGCGCGTGGAGCAGGTCTTCCTTCGGGGCCGGGCGGATCAGCTCCACGGCGTAGTACACCGAAAGCGGCAGCAGCATCGCGATCCCCAGCCCGAGTGCAAACTGTTTCACGCCCATCGGGTTCTCTCCCATGTAGCGGACGAGAGCGAAGATCCCGCCCAGGCAGCCCAGGATCACGAAGCCGACCAGCAGCATCCAGCTTTCGAACATACACGCCTCCGCAAGTGGTTGCCAGGTCGATTCTTCCCCGGATTGTCGGGCAGCTAACCTCCGACGCTGTTGCCCGGGTCGGGCGGCATCGGCAGAGGAGGGAGCCGGCCGTTCAGGATGTAGGACTTGGGCTGAGGTCGGCCACCACCGGTGATCAGCAACGGGTCGGGGCGCGTCGGCCGCAGTGGTCGCTTCCAGCGGGGTAGGGGCGAACCTCGGGGTGGATCGGCATCGAGCGCCTCGCTTCCCCTGGTGAAAACCGCGCCACTTGCTATCACTTGGTGGCTGCCGGAGGGCGTCTATGGAGTGCGCGGGTTTCGCTAGTTCGGAGCCTGGAGCAGCGCTTCAGAGGCCGATGCCCGCCCGATAGAATCGTAGGATGGTTGCTCCGTCACCGCCGGCCTGGGCTCCGGGGCACGTGCAAGCACGGCTGGGCCAGGGGCTTGCACGTGCCCCTGACCGGGCCGACACGGAGGGTCCGGCCCTACAAAGCTCGGTGGGGAGTATCTAAGCCCGCTGGCTGGCTGAGGTCCGATGGCTTGCCCGTGCTGGAGCAACTAGTAGAACGCCAGGAGTGCTGTTGGCAAAGTTTGAAGCCACCAGATCGTCTCTACCATCCGCATTCAAGTCGGCCGCTGCCAACCCGTGGGGAGTGGAGCCACTGGTCCGCGCGCGCCTCTTCGCCGGAGAAGCGCCGCTCACCGGCGCAGTGAGCGGCACCTCCACCTTCGTCCGCGACTTCAGCGCCGGCGGCCCGCGAGACCACCAGAGGGCCCATGATACAGCGAGCCTTCTGGCGCTGGGGGCGTGCACTAAAGCGCACTACTGCAAACCCGGCGGGCTGAGTCGAGTAGTGCGCTTACGACACTGATCTGCCGGCTTCTGACGCAAGCGAGTAGCCGGCAGATCAGTTCTGCTGGTACTTCACCGTCGCCCAGATGATGGGGTCACCAATCCAGCCACTGACGATCACGCCTCCGGCGCTATCGAGCGAAATGTTATTGACCGTAGCGCTTGATCGAGGCGGGTTGTAGTCCATCGTCCAGAGCACAGCACCGGTGCTTCGGTTGACCTTGATCGTCTCGAAGCCCGGTGAGCCGGCCCGGGTGCTCGCTGCATAGATGTCACCCAGAGCATCAGTGCAGACCGCCGCCCCGTAGGTTCCCTGCACGACCGAGGTCCAGACGAACTCGCCGCTGGAGCTGCGCAGCTTGAATACCGCGGTGCCCCAGACGGTGGATCCCGTGACGGTGCCGCACACCACGATACTCCCGAACGGGTCGATTACCATGTCACGGCCGGAGGAGCCCGGGGTACCCGTGTACCGGGTCGTCCATATGGTCGCTCCGTCGGCGTTGCGGAGGCGCATGGTGATGCATTGGCCGGCTGAAGTGCCGGTGACAATTACATCGCCGGTGGAATGGAGCGCCAGTGCGGTAGGATCATCCGAGCCGCTGGGGCCAGTGTAGGTCCGAGTCCAGAGCCGGGCACCGTTCGAGCCCTGCAGCTTCAGCATTACAAAGTCATCCGACGTGATCCAGGATTCTCCGAGTACGATGACGTCCCGGTTCGCATCGACCGCGAGCGCCACCGGCGTGTCGTTGTTAGGTCCAGGTCCGGTGTACCGGCTGGTCCAGACCAGGGTCCCATAAGTCATCGAGTACTTGAATACCTGGAGATCGATCCCGGCAGTGGAGGCCACCCGGACTTGTCCCCCCACGTAAACGTAGCCGTCCTTAACCAGGATGGTCCTACCGGTATCGTCGCCATTCGCGCCACCATTGTACCGGGTGGTCCAGATCTGACTACCAGTGGAGCCGCGGATCCGGATCGTGATGATGTCGTAGTGGTTCGTGGCGTCCGCGGAGGCGCCGGTTACGTAGACCGACCCATTCCCGTCCAGCGCGATATCTTGCGCGAAGTCCGACTTGTTGGCAGGTCCGTTGTAGATGCTCTCCCAGAGCAGCTCACCCGTGGCGCCACTGTACTTCACGACCGCGAGGTCGAGATCTACGTCGTTGAGGACCGTTCCCGCCACGTAAACGTTGCCGGCGCTGTCCACCACGGAATCGTAGGCCCAGTTCAGGTCACCCGTCCAATTCGTGCCCTGGTGTGTAACGGCCCAGGCTTCAGTTACTTGCGCCTGCGCAGGCTGACCCAACAGGATGGAGGTCGCCAGGGCAACCCAAAGGTACATGGCAATACGAGGGACCGGCAACTGCATCACTGGCCTCCGGCGCACACCACGTGACGTAAACCGCCGGGAGAGCGGGCGGATGAAAAGTGTGCGGCCCTTCAAGTTGACCCCCCAGCCGCTTCGCTGAAACTCATCCTGGTGATGGATAACCGGCCGCTCCTTTGCACCACTTGAGCGCCACCGTGGGGAACTCCACCGTCGATCGGACGTCACCCGCAAGAGGGTGGAATGTCTTACCACTACCCTGACTAACGGGCATAATCGGTGGTCCGGCACTCCCGGATCACAGTGACGCTGATCTGGCCGGGGTATTCCATCGCCTCTTCGATCTTCCGGGCGGTGTCCCGGGCGAGGAGGGCGCAGCCGTAGTCATCGATCTCGGTGGACCGGACGATGATCCTCAGCTCGCGGCCGACCTGGACGGCGAAGGTCTTCTCCACCGCGGGGAGGCCGTTTACCACGTTCGCCAGGCGCTGCATCCGTTTGATGTAGCTCTCCAGCCGCGAGCTCCTCCAGACGGTGGTCGAGCAGCGCCTCTGCGGAGCTTCCACGCGCCGCACTCCATAGACGTCGAACGATGCGAGGTGGGAGGCTGCTGGCGGACCTGTATGACCCCTTCGCGGCACCCGGCGCAAATGGATCGCAACTTTTCGGCGGAGGTCCGAGTCCCTTTATCAAGAGAGTCTAAATAATGTTGTATAGATCGAACTAAACTCTACTAGTACAGTGAATCGGAGCCAACTTACCACCCATGAATCGCAGCAGATTCCGCGGTGTCCTGGCCACGCTGGGGGCGGCACTCACAGTTACGGCCGCCTCCGCCGCTCGCAGTGACGACTGGCCACAATTCCGGCGTGATCCGTCGCGCACCGGGCGCTCGGTGGACCGCATCCAGTTCCCGCTTACCTCCGTCTGGAGCGTGAGCAGCCGGAAGAAAGACGGGTACTCGCCGCTCTACCACTCCGTGATCAAGAACGGGCGGATCTTCTTCGTCAAGGTGACGGAGAAGGAGCGGTTTCTGGTGTGCGCGGATGCCAAGACCGGCGCGGTCCGGTGGCAGCGGCGCCTCGAAGCGGACCGCCTCAAGTTCTTCCTCTCGGATGTCGCCGGCCCGGCCGTCTCGGATTCCGGCCAGGTCTTCGTCTA
>JAJFMS010000324.1 GCA_020696885.1 Armatimonadota bacterium
GGCACCAGCTCCGCTCCGACACGATCTGGAAAGAGCGCCACGAGCACTCGACCTACGTGTTCAAGGACCGGCTGTGGGTGGCGGGCGGCCATGCGGCGCCGCTGAGCAGCGAGGTCTGGTCCCGGAAGGTCAGCCGTGAGGAGCTCGAAGACTGACCCGGATGGTCAGCGGCGTGATGCCGATCTCTCCCCCTGCTGGTTCCGCGATGCGTTTTGCCTGGGGCTCTTTGGGTAAAGGCACGCTAGTGATGAACACACGGGCCGTACGGGCACTCGAAAGGAGTCCTGGCGGCGACACCAGTGATCCAGGGGAGAGGGAAACCAATGATCGATAGCAGGATGGAGCGCGACGAGCTGCAGTTTGCTGCCACCGAAGTGGAGGAGCTTCCGCTCCGCGTGGTGCCGGATTGGGATGAGCAGGTAAAGCGAGCGAACGACGCGTGCACGCTGATCGACCGGCACCTCGATTACGAGGCGCGGGGCCGGCTACTCACGCACCTGAATGACTTCCGACCCCAGCACCTCTGCCCGGAGCAGCGGGTGCAGATGATGAGCGATCTCTACCCGGCGACGCGCTAGTCCGCCTGGATGCATAGAAGAAACGGCCCACCGGTTTCCGGAGCGCTCCGGAAACCGGTGGGCCGTTTTCTGATCCTTACCCACTAGACACCGCCCCGCAGCCGGGGTGACAATAGCCCGAGCATCGTTAGCCAAGGAGGCCGTGATGAAACTGCGCATCGAATACTGCACCGCTTGAAACTACACCCCCAGGGCCGTCAGTCTGGCGGAGCAACTCCTGGGCTCATTGAACATGCGCGTGACCGTGTTGGAGCTGGTGCCCAGCCGGGGTGGCGTGTTCGAAGTATTCAAGGATGACCGGAAGGTGTTCTCCAAGAAAGAGACCGGCCGGTTCCCGGAATGGAACGAAATCCGGGACGCGCTCGACTGATCAGGCCTGCGTTACCCGCACGTTCCGGCCGCGGACACTCTTCAGCAGCTTCGGGTCTCCGTGCAGCTTGCCGAATACCGCTACCGGGCTGGCCGGGCGGATCTCGCCCGGACCGCTCATCGGGGTGGCGCCGTAGAAGAGGCACAGGGCTCGCCCGGGTGGCCAATAGCCCACGTCGCCCAGCTCCACCGTCTCGTGGCTCTCGTCCGGGTCTACGTCCACGCCGGTATCGAAGTAGATCTCGTCTCCCCAGGTGCTGAACCCGGTCTCCAGCGGCAGTGAATTCCAGATGGCGTCCGCCACCGGGGTATCGTGCAGGTCAGCCAGGAACGTCTCACTGCCGATCTCGAAGGCTACTTTCCGCGTCAACGCTTGTCCCCTTTCGGCTCCACCTGCTTCCACGCCACCGGCAGCCCGGACTTCCCCACCGCCGCAATGTGGAACGGCGACGTGAACGCCTGGGTGACGAATCCGCCCGGCTTTGGCAGCACGTATTCGACCTCGGCCACGAGCTTGCCTTCCAGCTCGCGGGCGCCGACGATCTGCACCGCATAGCCGCCGGTGGAGCGCTCTCCCATGAACACGGCGAGCACGGTCTCTTTCGACCAGTCCACCTTGGGCACCTCGGCGGCTTGAGGTGAGACGCCGGCATGACGCTTCCAGAGCGCCGCCCACTCGTCCTGCGTGCGGGCAACGGCACGCTCTGTCTTCTGGACCTGCGAGTGCGCCCCGCGGGCGATGGTCCGCGGCGGACTTCCAGCGGCCAGAACGCCCCCGGCAAGCAGCACGCTCAGCACCGCCGGTACCCCTCGGTATTGCATGGTGATCCCTCCCAACTGTAGGACGGCCGCCGCCGGCCCATAGTTCGCCGAGGCACGGGGGCGGCGCCCGTTAACGACCCGGGGTCGCCAAGCCATTATGGCGAACCGGTGCCACTGCGGCGCACGTGTCGGTACGGTAGCCGCTGGTGCGAGGGGAAACGCCGGACCGTTCCGGGGTTGGAGGCTCGCTAGATCTCGGAATTCTCGGCTAGCGAGTTGCCATAGCGATGAGCAGCATCGCAGAGGATGGCCAACTGCAGCTCCACCTGGGCCCGATCCGTGGCCGTTCGGGCGCGTTCACGCGCGTGCAGCAGGCGGCTCACTTCCTGGGCCGCCCATTCCGGAAACGTAACGCGTGGTTCGGTGGATGACAGTCGCATTCTTGCTAGTCCGGCGAGAGGGGTGCTTCTGTCAGGGTTATAGGCAGTAACCCTCTGCCGGCAAACCTGAGCTTGCTAAGACAGCGGCACTCTTTTCGGGCTGCGAGTGCCTTGCCGACATCCTTACTCATCCATGATTCCGAGGCAGAACCGCCATCGGGTGACGCGCACGGGCGATAGCCAACTTCGCGGCTTCGGCGGTAGAGCCGGTGATGTTCTACCGTGTCTGCTTTGGGTGGAGATACGATGCCCTTAAATGGCCCAGACAGGAACTTCGGCGGCGCGTGCCCAACGACACATCCTCCGAGCAGTTCGGCTCTGATCAGCGCGGTCGGCCCAACGCCTTCACGGGCATCGGCCCGCACGACGAGACTACCCCAGCCCACCGATGCTCCCACCGCCGCTCGGGACCCCGCCGTCTCTCCATCAGGAGCTTCACCTGACGATCACGGAGCTCTCCGTGTCTTGCGCGAATTGGTGCGGACATGATCCAAAGCCGTTTGCTCTGGAAAAGGCTCGAAAGATCGCCAGCTCGGGAAGCGATACGATCTCCCGTAAAGTTGCCAAGCGCTCCTGGGGCGACTATTGGGACTCCGGCAATACGCTCCCGTTTACCGTAATCGCACCTGCTGCCAGCGCCGGCGTCAGCTATCGGCTCCAGCGTAACCAGCTGCACCTCACAGTGGAGATCGACTACAGTACCGAGGTGCCTCGTGAGCTGTACGACCGCTTCCTCCATCCAGGCTCCAGCGCCAAGGCAGGGTTCTCAGCGGAGGTGGTCCAGAGGCTAACCAATCGTGGCAGCTCCCGTCTCTGGCTCCTTCCGTGGGCAGAAGGGAAGATGGAGCTGGAGCATCAAGGCGATCACGATCAACTCGGCCTGCTCTCAAGTTACTGTGCTGTGTCCGGTATCCAGATACCCTCGGACCACGACTGGACTCAGTTGACGACGCGGCCCCCGCGGAACCTGTTTCTGAGTCTACTCCCACTCGCTCCGGGGGAGACCTACGCGTATCCGAGCGGTTCCGTTACTCTCGGGCTGTACCCCGCAAATCCTACGAAGAAGGCGACGCTCCAACACGTGCACGCAAGGCTCACCCACTCCATTCTGCTAGGCGTGGATGTCTTCCCCGGGCTGGATCCGGCCCCGCTCCCCTTCTTCGGGAACCCGTAACCCGGCAACGGCTTGGCGAGAGACGATAAGGGATGGCAGGCCACTTCTTTACCCGGCTGGACCCGGCTTACGACACCCTCTGGACCGCTCTCCGCAACACCTGGACCCAGGAGCACTTGCAGGCCCAGGGAGCCCTCCGCGCCGGCAGCGAAGCGCTGGAGCAGTACTGGCAGTCGCGGGGGTGCATCCGCTGCCTGCACGAGTACCTTTCCAGCCCGCAGGACCTGTCGATCGAGACGGTGCAGCAGAAGCTCGCGAACTGGCAGAACCCGGCGAAACGTCGCCCGGACCGCTTCTATTGCCAGGCGCACACGGTTCCCGGCGAGGCCGTAGTGGCGCGGTGGTGGCATCCGCGGGAGTTGCTCGCCGGTCACCTGGCGTGGGCCTTCCAGCTAGACCCCTGGAACTACGCCTATTACTCGCAGCAGTCGCCCAACACCGTGGTTGGCCCACATCTCCTGGGCTCGTACGGGGCCGCTCTCCTCTCCCCGACCACGACAGACAGCGGGTACGACTACCGTTACACCCTTGACGCGCGGACCACTCTCACGGAGGCCTGCTACGGTTCTTACAAGGCCTGGACCGTAGACGATGCAAATCTCGAGGGGGCGCTGCTCACGCTCCTGCGGCTGGTGGAGGCGGGCGCCGGGAGTGAGGAAGGAAAGAGCCACGAAGCCGCTTACCACGTGCTGCGGGCCTACGGCGCCAAGAACTTACCGGAGCTCAGCATCACGCGGTGGACGGCACGCCCGACTCTGGTCTGGTACCAGGAGATCGACGCAGCGGAGGTGACGCCGGCAAGCCCTCCGAAAGCGCCGCCGCAGAAAGTCTCGTCTCCGGAGAGTGCGGGCAGAACGAACGCAGCGAGTCGGGTCAGCAAACTGCGGGAGCTGCTCTCCGAGATCCGTGACGCTCGGTGCGCGGTGCTGCTGGACGGAGTAGAGCTCTCCATCGACGCCGACGCGAGCTCGGCCGTCGAGCGCCTCGCCGGGCTGGATCGGGGGCTGCTCCGAGACCTCCGCCAGAAAGCCCAGGCTGCGCTGCGGGAGGCCGTCCAACGGCGGGAGATCTGGGATAATCCTTCCGCCCGGCCCAGGAAAGGCGATCCGGACTATCCGATCCACTTTTCCGTCAACCTCGATACCCGTGAGGAGTGGGTGGACGCGCCGGAGTGGAACCGCTGCAACGATGCGGAGTGCCCGGAGAACTGCTACCGGCGTGCGGCAAAGCGCGCGGAGCCTCAACGTTGAGGCGCGTTGGACGCCGGTAATGCTCCCGTACCCTCGTTCAGAGAGGTAAGTGCATCAGAGGAAGCTGCACGACTGGGGAATGCAGTGGGTGCTTACCGGACCTTCCGGTAGTAGTAAAGGAAGTGTCCATACTGCTTCTCCTGGAGATCCGGCAGCGTGTGGACGATCCGGAGACCTGGCCCGAGCTTGCTTTCAAGCTTGCCCTCTGCCAGGACCACCGCGACGTGAAGGATCTGGTTGCGGCTGATCCCCCAGACCGCGAGTAGGCCCTCCCTATCGTCGGGCACATACCCCTGGTCGGCTACTGCCCGGTCCAGGTCACCCTGCGTGACATCCCGCCCTTTATTCCAGGGTCCCGCCACCTCCTTGATGCCCAGAGCCCAACCCAGGCAGTTGTAAGAGGGGTCATGCTCGCCGGAGATGAGCACTTCCGCGACGTTCAGATTTGGGAAGTTCGCATGGAGATGGAACGCTTCCTCGTCCGTCGGCTTCCGTGGTCGTTCTGCCATTCGGTTTTACTCATTCAACAGGCGTGCGTCGCGCAAAGCCAACGCATTCAGCGGTTTGTCGATCTCCAGCCGCAACGACTGCTCCTCCGGAGTGCAGGGGTTTGGCACGGGAGAGTACGATGCGCGGACTCCACCCCGGCGCCTTCCCATCACCCAGCCAACGATCGATCCCGCGACGCAGGTCAGAACTACGTTTCTGCTCGGTGATATGGGAGGGCGATGGCGGCTCTACGA
>JAJFMS010000325.1 GCA_020696885.1 Armatimonadota bacterium
TGGACGCACTGATCCGGGACGAGCTTTCCCGCCTCAAAGCACGACGATCATGAGCGCTCCTACCCTTGCCCCCACTGCCGCCTCTTCGGGCGGTCGCTCCGCGCTTTCGCGGGTCCTTTTCCACACCTACGACTGGTCATTCCAGCGGCCGGGCGGTGGTGAAGTCCAGTTGCTGCAGACGCGCAGCCACCTGGAGCAGCTCGGGATGTCGGTCGACCTGTTCGACCGGTGGACCACCCGGCTCTCGGACTACCCCGTGGTCCACTCCTTCTCACTGCTGCCGCACACGTTCTGGGGTCCGGCCAAGCTGGCCGGGTGCGTGCTGGCGGTTTCCACCATCCACTGGCCCTACATCCCCGAGCGCAGCCTGAAGCACGAGATCAAGCAGTCGATCGTGCGGGTGGGCAAGAAGCTCCTGCGCATCCCGGACGAGGCCCAGGGGCTGCCATTCGAGCATGTAGACATCTTCTTCCCCAACTCCCAGATGGAAGCGGACCTGATGTGCCGCGCCTACGGCCTGGATTCAGGCCGGATGCACGTGGTGCCCAACGGGGTGGAAGAGCGGTTCGTGGACGCCAAGCCGGACCAGTTCGTGGCGAAGTACGGCGTCCGGGATTTCGTGCTCTGCGTGGGCCGGATCGACGGGCGCAAGAACCAGTTGGGGCTGCTCCGCGCGCTCCGCGGGCTCTCGGCGCCGATCGTGATCATCGGGGAGCCGGTGCTCGGTCAGGAAAGCTATTTCGAGGAGTGCCGCCGGGAAGCCGGGCCCAACGTGCACTTCCTGGGCAAGATCGAGCACGGCTCGCCGCTGCTCGCTTCCGCCTATGCGGCGGCCGGAGCGCTGGTGCTCCCGAGCTACATCGAGACCCCGGGACTCTGCGCGCTGGAGGCCGGTCTGGCGGGTACCCCGCTCGTAATCACCGAACAGGGGTGCACGCGCGAGTACTTCGGAGAACATGCCCGGTATGTAAGCCCGGACTCGCCGGAGCAGATCCGCAGCGCGGTGGAAGCGGTGCTTGGGAACCGGAAGGATGCCCGCGCGCTCCAGGAGCGGATCCACGGGCGATATCTCTGGAAGCACGCGGCCGAGGCCACGCGGGCCGGCTACGAACGCGCGCTGGCCGGCGTGAAACGGTCCTAGAGGGAAATACTGTGCAAGTTCTCATCCCGGCCGGTGGACAGGGGGTTCGCCTCCGCCCGCTCACCAACGATTGTCCCAAGCCGCTGCTGCCGCTGGGCGATCGCGCCATCCTGACCCACATCGTGGACCGGGTTCCGGAGGAGTTCCCGGTAACGGTGCTCGTCAGCGCGGACCTGGCCGGCGCGTTCGAGAACTGGCGGCGCTCCCTCTCCGGCCGCCGCAACGTGCGGATCTACGTGGAGAAGCGGCGCGAGACCGGCCTGAACGGCCCGGTGGTGGCGCTCGCCGATTGCATCCGCGACCACCAGATCTCGGATGACCTGGTGATCCTGATGGGGGACAGCGTGCTGCCGTTCCGGTTGGAGCAGTTCCTCTCTGCGGGCACCCCCGGAGACCTGCGCCTCGCGGCGTACCGCCTCCCCGACCCCCGCGACGCTTCTCGCTTTGGCGTGCTCTCGATCGGGGCCGGGGACACCGTCGCCGCGTTCGAGGAGAAGCCGGCGAATCCGCAGTCCCCGTGGATCTTCACCGGCTGCTTCCACATCCCGCGCAGCCGGATCGGTCTGCTGGCCGAAGTCGCCGAGGGCAGCCTCCCGCAGATGGGCCACCTGGTGGGCCAGTACCTGGAGCAGGGGCACCGGATCGGGGTCCACCGTCTCACCGGAGACTGGCACGACATCGGCACCTTCGCTTCCTACCTGGAAGCACACCGGGCGCTGGTGTCGAGCAGCATCTCGCAGTCGCTCGCGGCGCTGGGGAACCGGATCGAAGGCGTGGTGTACGTGCATCCGGGAGCCCACGTCGCCGGCTCGAAGCTGATCAACTGCATCGTCTTCGACGGCGCGCACGTTCAGAACGCGGACCTCACCAACTGCGTGGTCCAGCCCAGCGTCCGGATTGAGGACCGGGTGGTCCAGGGCAAACTCCTTTCGCTCCAGGCGGAATTTGCGTTAGGGTAAACACGCGGCGGCTCGCCGATTTCGAACGGACCCGCCGGGTCCCGCCCACGTCGCTTCCGTGCGTGCGGGCGTTAACAGGAACTACACGGTTTATGGCATCTGTGCTGATTACAGGCGGCGCCGGCTTCATCGGCTCCAATCTTTCCCGCCGGCTGACGGGCGCGGGATACGGGGTGACAGCCCTCGACGACCTCTCCCTGGGCTGGTCTTCCAACGTTCCGGAGGGGGTAGCGCTGGTCGAAGGCGACGTGGCGGAGGCCGCCCTCTGGGAGCAGGTGCCGGCCGCGGATTACATCGTCCACCTGGCCGGCGCGTCCTCCGCGCCGATGTTCCCGGACAACCTCCCGGCGTGCTTCCGGAACAACATCGAAGGCTTCATCCGCGTGCTGGATCACGCGCGAGCGGGCGGCAGCAAGCGGGTGCTCTACGCCTCCACCTCCTCCGTGTACGGCAACGTCGAGCCACCCCTGCGGGAAGCGGGGCCGCTGGACATCCCGAACTTCTACGCGGTGTCGAAGTACTGCATGGAGCAGCTCGCGCGGATGTACTACCTCCAGTATGGCCTGCAGGTGATCGGCTTCCGGTTCATGAGCGTCTACGGTCCGCGGGAAGACCACAAGAAGAACTTCGCGAACCTGGTGTCGCAGTTCATCTGGGACGTGGAAGCCGGCCGATCTCCCGTTGTCTATGGAGACGGGGCGCAGACCCGAGACTTCACCATCGTGGGCGACATCTGCCAGGCGATCCAGCGGGCGATCGAGAGCCCGAACGACCTCGGCAGCTCCGTATTCAACGTCGGCACCGGCAAGGGCACCCCGGTCAACGATCTCGTGACGCTCCTCGGGGAGTTGATGGATCAGCCGGTCACGCCGCAGCACATCATCAACCCGGTCAAGACCGGCTACGTCCAGCAGCAGATCGCGAGCATCGACAAGATCAGTGCCGAGCTGGGCTACGAGCCGAGCATCACCCTCCGCGAAGGCGTGGAGGAGATCCTCCGGTTCCGGAAGCAGGCGGCGGGCCAGTAAGCGTGAGCGCCAGCACCGGCCGGGACCCCGAGCCGACGGTCACCGTGGTGATCGCCACCCACAACCGGCACGCCTGCCTCCAGCGGGTGTTGCCGAGCTACCTGGCTCAGCCCCAGGTCCGTGAGGTGCTGCTCATCGACGACGGCAGCGAGCCGCCGGTCGATGCGGCGCGCCTCGGCGTGCCCGAGGCGGATCTGGGCCGGGTGCGGGTGGAGCGGCTCTCCGGCCGCGGTGGCGCACCGGTGGCGCGCAATCGCGGGCTCGACCTGGTCCGGACCCGGTGGGTGTTATTCACGGACGACGACGTCTTCCTGGCGCCGGATTACGTGGAGCGCCTCCTGGACAGCGTGGCCCGCACCGGCGCCCGGGCGATCGCGGGCCGAATCGTGTATCTGCTGGACGGCGAGACGACCGCAGAGGCGGTGAGCCGCTGCGACGAGCAGACCGGCGAGCTGTTCGACCCCCGCTACTGCATCGCCAACTTCACCCTCCGGCTGCCCGATGACCGCGAGGTGGCGTTTCTCCATGCGGTGTCGCTGGTCGACGCGGAAGCCGCGAAGGCCGCCCGGTGGAACGAGGGGAACGCTCCCCCCTCGTACCGGGAGGAGACCGACTTCGTGATGCGTTCCGCCGGCCCGGATGGGAAGGTGGTGCTGTGTCACGATGCGTGCTGCTTCCACCTTTCGCCCTCGGACACGCGCACCGGCGGCCAACGCGCGCACCACTGGCTCCAGTACGAGCTGGGCGTGATCCGCGGCAACCACGGGTTCTACAGCGAACACTACGCCCTGCTGCGGCGGCACGGCGTGCTCGCCGGCACTCGCTGGGGCGCGGAGCTGCGGTTCATCTGGTGGCGGCTCCACGGCGGGTTCATGCGGAACCTGTACCGCAGCTACACCCAATCACCGATCCGCCCCTGGGTCCGACAGCTCCGATCCCGGTAACCAGGTGTTAGGTGTTGGGAAGGCACCCAGTACCAAGGCCCAATACCTAACACCCAACACCAAGGCCCACCTGAAAGAGGAGAGCGATGGCGACGAAGCGCCTGCGGATGGTGATCGGGGCGCGGCGTCACGGCCTGGGTGGGGCGGAGCGGGTCGCACAGTTCGTGGAGGAGAGCCTGGCTGCCGACGGCTGGGAAGTCGACTGGTTCACGGCAGACGACGTGCCCCGCCACGCTACCTCCCGGCGCTATCCCGGCCTTAACGAGGCCCTCCGCACCCTGGCGCTGAATCAGGCGCTCCGAAAGCTCCCGCCGGTCGATCTCACCTTCTCCCACGGGGCCTCCGGCGCCGGTGCGCCGGGTCGGCGCGCGCACCTCTACCACGGCACCTACGCCGGCCTCGCGCAGGCGTGCCGGGCAGGGCTGCCACGGCTGGACTACCTGGTGGTCCGCTTCGTCAACGGCTTCCTGGAGCAATGGAGCGGCGCCGGCGCTTCCCGCGTGGGCGTCTCGCGCCGCGTTTGCTCGGAGGTCCAGCGGTTCTACGGGCTCCCCAACAGCTCCGTGATCCACAACGGCGTGGATGTGGATCGCTTCGGGCTTACCGGGAAGGCGGACCACCGCCAGCGCTGGAACCTACCCCAGAAACGCCACCTCGTGTTGATCGTGGGGCGGATGGACTATGGGAAGGGGCGCGACACCCTGGTCCGGATGTTCCCCCACCTCTCTCCGGACGTGGAAGTCGTGCTGGTAGCCCCCACGGCTTCCGGGCTCGACCGGCTCCCCGAGGGACGCATCCACCTCCTGCCGGGCGTGCCCTACCAGGACCTCCCGTCCGTCTACGCCGCCTGCGACACGCTGCTCTGCACCTCGCTCTACGAGGGCTTCGGGCTCACGCTGGTGGAGGGCTGGGCCGCCGGCCTCCCGGTGGTGACGGGACGCGTGGGCGTGGTCGACGAGCTGTTGAAGCTGGAGCCCAGCTTCGACGCCTGCGTGGCCAAGCCGGGGGACGCAGAGCGGCTGGCAGGGGGCGTCGAGCGCCTCCGTCGCGAGCCGGAACTGGCACGCCGCCAGGCGGAGTGGGGCCGGCAGCTCACGCGGGACCGCTTCAGCCAGGAGCGCTTTGGGGAAGCCTATCGGACGCTGGTCCGCAGCGTGATGGACGCTCCTGCGGGCTCCTCGGTGGGGATCACCGCGGCAGAGCGAAAATAAGAACAAGCCAGGCTTTGT
>JAJFMS010000326.1 GCA_020696885.1 Armatimonadota bacterium
CGCCTTCCCGCCTGCGCCCCATGACCCAGCCCTCGCCCAACCCCAGCGGACCGCTCCTCCTCCTCACCCAGGGCCATGCCGGCGACCGGCTCGGCGCCCGCCTGCTGCCCGCCCTCCGCGCGCGGTTTCCGGACCGCGAGATCACCGGCATCGGCGGGGAGCGTATGCAGCGAGCGGGAGTTCGGCTCCTGGCCCGCACGGACGAGATCTCCGCGATGGGCTGGACCGGCCTGCTGCCGATCCTGCCCCGCCTGCTGCTCGCCATCCGGGACACGGCGGCCCGCAGCCGTAACCCGCTGCCGTCCTGCGTGGTCGCCGTGGATGTCTGGCAGCCGCTGCGGTTCCTGCACCGCCGCGGCCCGCACCTCCAGGCGATCCCCCATGTCTGCTACCTCCCGCCGGCGCCCAACTTCACCGGCACCAGCCGGGTGCACGGGGCGGTGAGTCGCGCCTTCGCGTCCATCGTGACCCCGTTCGCGCACCAGGAGCGGCTCTACCGCGAGGCCGGCGGCCATGTGCGCGGCGGGGGACACGCCGGTCTGCAAGCGATGCTGGAGGAAGTGCGCCCCGTCGCCTCAGGGCAGCGAGAGCCGGTGCTGGCGCTGCTGCCCGGCAGCCGCGCGCTGGAGATCCGGCACAGCCTGAGCATCCAATACGAGGCCGCGCGGCAGATCCTGAAGCAGCACCCGGCACTACAGCCGGTGGTCTGCTGCGCCAACGCGGATGTGGAGCGCCAGGTGCAGCGCCTCTACCCGGAGCTCACCTGCAGCCGGAACGCGCGCGAGGTGATGGCCCGAGCCCAGTTCGGGATCATCTGCAGCGGTACGGCAGCCCTGGAAGCGGCCGTGCTGGGCTGCCCAGGCGTGGTCACCTACCACGGCTCCCCGCTGCAGCGGTGGGAGTGGCGCACCTTCCACGTGGAGAAGCTGACCAAGCTGCGGGCGGACGGGATCGCCTCCCCCTACGTGGCCTTGCCGAACATCATCGCCGGGGAGGAGCTCTACCCGGAGGTGCTCGACGCCCCCGCTCAGCAGATCACAGCGGCGGCGCTGCGGCTCCTGGGAGGGAACCTGGGCGCGATACGGACCGCGCTGGACCGGGTGACTGCGTCGCTGAGCTGGGAAGACCCAGGGCAGGTTGTCGCGGAGGAAGCGGCTCGGGTGAGCGGCATCGCCGGTTGACGAGAGCGGCCCCGACCGATCACGGCTAACGAAAGAACCGTCCTGGCGAGGGCCCGCCCCGGGGAGCATAGCGGTTTCAGGGAAGGTCGTTTGCTCCCGTGGCCATCCCGACCGACCACGGATTCTGCCAAACGCCGAAGTGCCAGGCGGTTCGCTGCGCAACCTTCGGGATTGCCACAGCGCCACGGGAGCATAGATACCTGCTGTGAAAATACCTGTGCTGAGCGCTCACCCCGAGCAGCGTCCAACTCTCCACGCGCATCGACCCGCTCGCGGGTACCCCCGCTATGCTACGGTTCTTACATTTTCACCCCTGGGGTGGGCCGAAGGCCTGCCTTACCCCAGCACTTCGATGGTGAACCCGCCTGGGGCCTGGAAGTAGAACGTCCAGGAGCCGTGCAGCCGGTCTGGAGCGGGCACGTCGTAGCCGTCTTCCTTCAGGCGCCGGTTGATCTCATCCACCCGCGCCTCGCTCTCCTGGATGAAGCCGATGTGGAAGTTCGCCGGGTACTGGATCTCCACGCCCCGCTTCCCGCGGATGAGTGTGAGCACCATGCCCTGATCGTCGGTCAGGAACGCCATGGTGGCGCTGGCCGGACCGTCGCCCAGCGGGCGGAGGTCGAAATAGCGCTGGAGGAAGGCGGCGGTCTCGGCGGCGTCGGTGACGGTGAGGTTGAGGTGGTTCAGCTTCATCGTTCGGTCCTCATCGCTCGCACCCGCGTGTGGGCGGAGCGGTCCTGCAATTCGCCCTCGGGACCTCCGGCTCCTTCCGACATAGTCGTCCCCTTCCCCGGTCCCCCGAGGGGACGAATGTACCTACCGACCGCCCCCAGGGCGGACGAAGGTCCCCTTTTTGGCTCCTGACAGCGGGCTAAGATCTAGTAACGCACCGGCCGGCCCCAGATACGGCCGGTGACGAAACAAAGAAACCACCTCTCAAGGGGTTGTCGCAGAACCTTTCAAGAGGCAGTCACAGAATGCAGATCCGAGACAAAGACACCGGAGTGACCCTCGCCCAGGTGGCGGCGGTCACCCTGGAAGGGGCCGACCTGAGCCGCACGCGCCTGCGCTACGCGGACCTTCAGGAGCGGAACCTCCATCATGCCAGGCTGCACCGGGCGAACCTCTGGGGGGCGAACCTGCGTGGAGCTGACCTCCGCGCGGCAGATCTCCGTGAAGCAATTCTCTGCCGTGCCGACCTCACCGGCGCCAAGCTGGCCGGCGCTAACCTGACCCACGCTAAATTCGATGAGCTCACCCGCTGGCCGGCGGACTTCGATCTCTCGTGGGAGCTGGTAGAGCGCTATCCCGGAGTTTCCTGATCGGAAACCAAGAACCGGACGGAGTTATCGCCGCTCTTCGGAGCGGGTGGGCTTCGCTAACAGAATGGCCGCGCCGCAGGACGGCGTCACGAGGTGGGGCTTGCCGCCGGCAAGCTCCACCTCGCTGGCTCAGAAGGTCTCCTACCCGGGATGAGCCGCCTCCCGCCAGACGCCGACAGTGTAACTGGCACCCACTCTCACCGGTCCCGGACTACCCCTTGACTGCTCGACCGCCCGCATCCCCAGCGTTTCTACTCTTCCGCCTCTCGGGGGTCCGGTTCGGGGTCCGTCTCGCGTCCGTGCGGGAGGTAGCGCCCTACTGCACCTTGAGCCGGCCCCCGTCGCGGCCGCCGTTCGTGGAGGGCCTGCTCGACCTGCGCGGCGCGGCCGTCCCGGTGGTTCGCCTGGAGCGGCTCCTGTCGCTGGCGGAGGCGGCGCCCCGCCTCTCCTCGCTGCTGATCGTGCTGCGACCGGAAGACGGCGGCCTGGCGCTGCTGGCGGACGAGGTAACCGGCATCCGGGAGCTGTCGCCGGAGGAGCGCCTGGAAGCTCCCGCGGCAACGAGCTTCAACGGCTGCGTGGACGGCACCGCTCTGGACAGCGGCGACCCGTTGTACCTGCTTTCCCTGGAGCGACTGCTGCTGCTGCGGGAGCGACAGGCTGCGGAGCATTTCCAGGCACTGGAGCAGGCACGTATGGCGAGCGAAGTCGCCGAGGCCCGATGAAGGACGCCATCCGCCAGCCGGACCTCGCCGCGGATCCGGTCTTTCCACGGCTCAAAGCCCACATCGTGAGCTCCACCGGGTTGGCCTACTTCGCCACCCGCGAGGCGGACCTGCTGGCCCGGCTCCAGCGCCGGTTCGCCGCCACGGGGGCGCCGGACTGCGGGCGCTACCTGGCGTTGCTGCTCGATCCCGCTTCCAGCGAGCAAGAGGCCCTGGTCCGCGAGCTCACCATCGGGGAGACCCACTTCTTCCGCTTCCAGGAGCAGTTCGACGCGCTGCGGGAGCGAGTGGTGCCGGAGCTGCTCCGGGCCAACGCGGACCGCCGCCAGCTCCGGATCTGGAGCGCCGGTTGCGCTACCGGGCCCGAACCGTACTCCGTGGCCCTGGTGCTGGAGCGAGAGTTCCGGCACCTGCTGGGGGACTGGACCGTGTCCCTCCTGGGGACCGACCTGAACCGCGAGTTCCTCCGGCGCGCCGAAGCCGGCATCTTCCCGGAATGGTCGCTGCGAGGGCTGCCCGACGCCATCCGGCACGAGTGCTTCGGCCGGGCGCCGGGCGGGTGGCAGATCGCCGCCCGGTTCCGCCACCAGATCCGCTTCCAGCACCACAACCTGATCGAGGGAGCGCCGCCGGACCCGTTCGGACCCGCCAACGAGTTCGATCTCATCCTCTGTCGCAACGTGCTGATCTACTTCGACAGCGAGACGATCCGGCAGGTCATCGCCTCGCTGCGGCGGCGGCTGGTCCCCGGCGGCTGGTTGTTGCTGGGACACGCGGAGAACAGCCCGGAGCTGGAAGTGGGCTTCCAGGCGCATTCGGCGCGGGGGACTGTGCTCTATCAAAAGCTGGCCGGCCCCGCCTGGGACACCTCGCCGGCACCTGCTTCGGTACCCTCCACCGCGCCCCTCCCGCCGCTTTCCCCTCCGGCGGCCTCATTCGGCACGGCGCCGCTCAACAAGCTGGCGCAGTGGCGACCCTATCCCCTGGAGGTGCCGGACACCAGCGTCGAGCCGGCCCCCGTAGCTTCGATAACGCCACGCCCGCCCGCCGCCGCGGCCATGCCTCCGGAAGAGCCCGTCACGGAGATCCAACGCCTCCGCTTCCTGGCGAATTCCGGAAGCTGGCAGGAGGCGGACGCGTGCTCTGCAGCACTACTGCGGCAGGAGCCGCTGAACCCGCTGGCGCACTTCTACCGCGGCCTCGTGCTGGGGCAGACCGGTAGGCAGGCCGCCGCGGAAGAAGCGCTGCGGAAGGCGCTCTTCCTCGAGCCGGATCTGGGCCTCGCCTACTATCAGCTCGGGCTGCTGCTGTCCGCCCGCGGTGACCGCGCCGGGGCCGCCCGCGCGTTCCGGAACACCCTGCGCGCGGTGGAGCCGCTTCCGGGCGAGGCGGTGCTGGATGGGGCAGACCTGACTGCGGCGCAATTGCGGGCGGCCGCGAGCCTTCACCTGCGGGAGCCGGGAGCATGAACGGAGCGCAAGAGCAGGTCGTGCCGGGAATCGAAGCGCCACACCACGGCGACTCCGTGGAGGAAGCGATCCTGCGCGCGCGTGCCGAGCGGCTGGCGCGGCGGAGCGACGTCGCCGAGGCCGGAGGCCAGGAGCTGGAGCTGCTGACGTTCAGTGTGAGCGAGGAGCGGTTCGCATTGCCGCTGGACCGGATTCGGGGCGTGGTGGCATTGCCCGGTTGCACGCGTGTGCCCGGCGCGCGACCGGAAGTGCTGGGCGTGATCCACGTCCGCGGCGAGCTGCTGCCGCTGGCCTCCGTGCGGCGGCTGTTGGGCCTCCCCCCGGAAGAGCAATGCCCACCGCACGCGCTGCTCTGCGCCGGCACCCGCGCGTCGGCCCTCGGAGTGGACCAGGTGCATGGCGTGGTGCGCGCGCTCCGCACGGAGGTACGCGCGCCTGAGGCCGCCGGATGCAGCTCCGGCTGCATCGAAGGGCTGTTGGAAGACGGCACGGCGCTGCTCTACGCCGATGTGCTGTTCGCTCGCCTGCTTCCTTGACGTTAGAGCGCTCCGTTAGGCCGCTTTGCAACCCGCATTACCCTGCCCGCGTCCGTAGTCCACGCCC
>JAJFMS010000327.1 GCA_020696885.1 Armatimonadota bacterium
ACCGTGGACGGCAAGCGCTACCCCAACGTGGGTGTGCACTTCCGCGGGGCCTCGTCGTACTTCATGGTCCCACGCGGCTACAAGCGGTCGCTCAACCTCTCCGTGGACCTGGCGGACTCCAAGCAGCGGCTCCTGGGCCACAAAACGCTCAACCTGCTGAACTCCAACGGCGACCCGACGTTCCTCCGGGCTGCGCTCTACTCCCACGTCGCACGCCAGTACCTCCCGGCGCCGAAGGTGAACCTGGTGCGGGTGGTCATCAACGGGGAGAGCTGGGGCGTCTACGCCAGCGCGGAGCAGTTCAACGGCGACTTCGTCAAAGAGAACTACGGCGATAGTAAGGGCGTGCGGTGGAAGGTTCCCGGCAGCCCCGCCGGCGGCGGCGGGCTGGCCTACTTCGGCGAGGACCTGGAAACCTACAAACGGCTCTACGAGATCAAGAACGAGAACCCCGAAACCGCCGCGAAGGGCTGGAAGGCACTGATCAACGTCTCCCGCACCCTGGCTCAGGCGCCGCCGGAACAACTGAAGTCCGCCCTCGAGCCGATCTTCGACGTGGAGGGCGCGCTCCGGTTCCTGGCGCTCGACAACGCCTTCGTGAACGAAGACGGCTACTGGATCCGCGCCAGCGACTTCAGCCTCTACCTGGACAGCAAGGGGAAGCTGCACATCCTTCCCCATGACATGAACGAGACGTTCCACAGCGGCGGCGGACCGGGTGGACCTGGAGGCGGACCGGGTGGCCGCGGCCCCGGTGGGTTCCAGGGTGGGCCGGGTGGCTTCCCGGGCGCTCCCGGCGGCTTCCCGGGTGGACCCGGCGGTGGGCCACAGGATCGGCAGCGTCGCCCGGGTGATCAGGGCGGCTTCCCTGGCAGTGGGCCGGGCGGCTTCCCTGGCGGTGGACCGGGTGGGTTCCCGGGTGGCCCCGGCGGCTTCCCCGGCGCCCCCGGTGGACCGGGCGGCTTCGCCCAGGCGACCGCGGAGCTCGACCCCCTGGTGGCCGTGAACGATCCTCGCAAGCCGCTCCTCAGCAAGCTCCTGCTGGTGCCGGAATACCGCACGCGGTACCTGCAGCACGTCCGGGACATCGCGGAGAAGCAGTTGGACTGGAGGACGCTGCAGCCGGTGGTGGCGCAGTACGCCGGGCTGATCGACCGGGAGGTGGCTGCGGACACCCGGAAGCTCTCCAGCTACGAGGAGTTCCGCGCCGGCCTGGGCCTGTACTCGGCGCCCGCAGCGCAGCCCGGGGGACGCCGCGGCCTGCTGGATCTGAAGAGCTTCGTCAACCAGCGGCGAGCGTATCTCCTGGGGCACGCGGAGATCAAGAACCTGCCCCGGTACTGAAGTGGGAGTGGTGGGGTGGTGCCGTTGGCGCCTACGCCGCGGCCCCGCAGCCCGCCGCCTTGCTGCGGGTGATCTGGGCAATGCGGTATCCGTCGCTGTCAGGGGAGCGCGAACGCGGGCCTATCTGTCATGCTGCTCTCCTACCGCCCCCCGGTCATTGCGAAGCCCCCGTCGCCCCTTTGGCTCTCATGGGTCAGGACCTACGTGCGGGGTGCGGGGCCGGAGAACACCGTAGCCAGCGCCGGGTCACCGTCCTCGGGAGCGGGATTCGCCGCTAACGCGGTTAGCCGCCGTCAGCGAACGCCGCACGAGGCGCCTGCCTACGACCTTCTGGCAAGGGATGCCCCCGCGTCACGCCCGCCGCAACTAGCCAGACCCCGTTACTTGACCACCTCCGGCGCAAACTCCACCCACCGCGTCCGCACGCCGCGGCCGGTGGGGAGGTCCCAGGTTGCCGGGCCCTTGCCGGCCGAGACCGTATGGGACGCCGTGTGCGGTCCCTGGTCGTCGGTCCAGGTGAAGGTCACGCGGGTGGGGTCCTGGGAGGGCGCTGCGTACACGAGGTGCGCTTCCGCGCGGGCATAGGCCTTGCCGCCGTCGTTGGTGAAGCGGACGCGCACCGGGCCGGGGGCGCGCTCGGGAAGCTCCAGCGAGCCCCAGCAGAGGCTCTGGGACCAGAAGTCCTTCGGCTCATCTCCCTGCCGGGTGATCGTCCAGTCCTGCACGATCGGCTGCCAGCTCTGGCCGCCGTCCCGGGAGTAGTCGATCCGGTATTTCACCTTCGGGTCGGGCGGGTTGCTGCTGAGCACGTGCGCCGCGGCGTGGATCGCCAGCACCGCTTCCCGGCGCGGAGCGGCAAGCTCCAGCGTCACCGAGCGGGTGCCGAACGCTCCGTCCACCACGCGGGCCTGCGCGTGCGGCAGCTCCGGCCCGGCGGAGGTCACGGCGCGGCCGGAGGCCTGGAACTCGATCCGCGTGCCGCCGTCCTTCAGCCGCGGGAGCACGGAAGAGTTCACCTGGCAGACGGTGGTGATCGAGAGCCCTGACGCTCGGAGCGCCGGAGCGCCCGCGCCGAGTCGCAGCAGGTACTGGCGCCGGCCTTTGACCAGGTCCGTCAGGTCCAGGCCCTCCGCAAACGGGCGGCTCGCGCTCCAGCTCTTGCCGCCGTCGGTCGATACGGCGACCGGACAGGACGCGCGGCCCCGGAGCACCAGGCCGTTCCGGCAGCCGGGCTGGTAGATGCCCCATGGCTCCGCGTTCGGCGGGGTGGCGGCGATCACGTACGGCGTGTTGAACTCGAAGACGACCTCGCTGCCGGACTCGGACGTCACCCCCTCGCGATAGTCGCCGCCGAAGTCCGGCCGGTAGGTGTAGACGGCGTTCGCATAGCGGGCCTGGCCCTCGCGGTAGCCGGCGCCGTTCTTGGAGCCAAGCAACTTCTCCGGCTGGTTCACCCACGTGCGGGAGCGCTCCGGCCCGGGAATGCCGCCGGTCCCATAGTTCCGGCCCCAGAACACGAACGTCTTCCCATCTCCCAGCCCGGGCTCCAGGTAGCGGCGCAGCGTCTCGCCGCGGCGGAGGTGGACTACCGGTGGGGGACCGCTGTAGCCGGCCAGGTACTCGGCGGTATTGTAGTCCGCGTAGACCGCCCCGTCGCCGGGGTCCAGCCCCACCACCGGCCAGCCGTGCTGCTTCTCCGGCTTGAACGCGCGGTCCGTGAGCTGCTTCCAGTTCGCCATCACTTCCGGGATAGAGAGCAGTGCCCCGCCGTCCGGGCTGTAGATCACGGTGGAGAGGTCGTGGTCCAGCAGCACCCACTTCCCAGAGCCGTAAGCGCCGCCTTTGAGGAACACCTCGAACGAGTTGTGCCCCGCCACACCCACGCCCCGGCCGCGACCCACGCCAAACAACGCCTGCATCTCCGGCACCCACTGGGAGTGGGTGGTGCCGCAGAGCCCGAACCCGTCCGCAAACAGGCCGCTCCAGTACTCCCGGTTGCGGAGGTCCGTGCCGGCGGTAAACCCCTTGCCCCAGAGATCGCGTGCGCCTTCCTCGCCGTGCCAGTAGTGGGTACTCCGCCAGAGCCACGCGGCCAGCGCCTTCTCCTCGTCCGTCTTCGGCACGACGCCGACCACCCGCCGGTACAGCTCCGCCTGCGTGGCGAAGAGCCGCTCGAACGTGGAGCAGGAGAGCTCGCCGGGATACCACGGGTGATCGGTCCGGAGCTGCGGGTCCCCAACGTCCGCCCGCACGGCCACCGGGGCGAGTAGCAGTCCGGCCAGGACCGCGTGCGCCGCGAGGCGGAAGCAACAAGTTCGGAGGCGGGTGGAGATGGGCATTGGATCACGTTCTGACAGCGGCAGCCGATCTTGACTACGTTAGGCACCTTCCCCACGCGCGGGTAGGTCTCCTTGTCTCACTGCTCGCTACGATGACTTTGACAGCGGGTGGGTCCGCCGGTACGATGGGAGGAGCGCCCAGGTGCGCTTGGGGGAACGTTCGATGCCGTCTTCGATCGATGGGGAGATCCGGCTGGTCCGGCGCATGCAGCCGCTCATCGGGATCGGGCTTGCCGTAACGCTGCTGCCGCTGGCGGCTGCATGCGCTGGTGATGCCCCGCGGCCGCACGCGACTGTGCAGCGCCTCCGCCCGGCGCCGGCCCGTTCTCTGGCCACCCTGAAATCCGAGCACTTCGATCTGGTCTACGATGCAGCGAAAGTGACCGAGGAGCAGGCCCGGGAGGCCGCGCGCGTCTCCGAGGCGGCGTGGAGCCGCTGCCGCGAGCTATTCCGCGGAGCTCCGGACCACCGCCTCAAGATCGACCTCACGCCGGACTTCACGGGGGCCACCGGCTTCTTCCGGCCCGGCGACCCGAACGCCAAAGACGCTGACGAGCGCCCGTTCATCGGGGTGCGATACAGCGAGCTGGATTACCTGGGGCTGCCGCCGGAGTACGTGCTTACCCACGAGATCGGGCACTGGTTCTCCGGCCCGCTGGCCGGGTCGGGGCTCGGCGAGGGCATCGCGGACTGGGCGGCGGGCGGTTTCGCCGGGGTGCCGATGCAGCCGTGGTGGGGGAGGGCGTTGGAAGAGTCCGGGCTGTGGATCGAACCTGAGGGCCTGTTCATCACCGGAGAGTTCCCTTCCAACCCGGAGGTCGACGCGCAGAACCGCACCGCCACGTATGCCGAGACCGCGCTCCTACTGCGCTACCTGACGGACCGCTTCGGCTGGGAGAAGGTGCGTGACTTCGCCACTGACTACAACCGAGCGCGAGGCCGGCTGGACAGCAACGATCTGCGCCGCCGGCTGCGGCTGGTGCCCCGGCCCCGCGGGCGGGAAGCGCCACCGCCACCCGCTGCCGACCGGCGCGACCCGCGCCTCCCGCCGGATCCCAACGCGGTCCGGTCGACGTTCGAGAAGCAGTTCGGACAGCCCTGGAGCACGCTGGCGACCGGCTGGCAGACCTGGTACCGGAGTGAGCCCCCGCCCGCCGCGCCGCGGGAGCGACTGATCCTCGCCTACCGCATCTATGGAGCGATCCGCAACTACGAGATGTGGCTGCTCCAGCAGCGCCCGGCGCCCGCCACCGATGCCCAGCGGGCGGTGCGCAGCGCCTTCATCCAGGCCAATCGCCACTTGAAAGAGGGCCGCCTCGCCGAGGCACGGGCGGCGTTCCAGGAGGCGCGAGCCCTGGTGGAGCAGCTCCGAGAGCCTCGGCTCATCGCGGCCGGATGACCCGCCAAGATTCAGGCAACCTGGCTTGCCAGGCCCGGGTCTAATGAATAGAGGGGTTTCCACATCCCTCACTTCATCTGGCTCTGCCGGTGGATACACTGAGCCGGGAGCACGAACCGCTCCGGAAACGAAAGATTATGAACGCAGTATCAGGGTTGGGCATCACCTTACTGGCCGGAATTGCCGCGGTCGCCTGGACCGCCCCGGCGAC
>JAJFMS010000328.1 GCA_020696885.1 Armatimonadota bacterium
ACCACGCCGCCTACGCCGAACTTCGGATCGAGCCGGCCGGTGAAAGCGTCGACGGAAACGAGGCGCCCGTCCGACGTACCGAAGAAAATGCGGGCGTCAGATCCGAAACGGGCAACTCCAGGGACACTCTGTCCATTCCAGTAAGCCACGCCCCGGCTCACGTTGCCGGAGGTGCGGATCGGGTTCTGCGGCTGGATGGCGAACGGGTCGAACTTCCAGATCTCGCTGCCGGTTGTGGGATCGAGGGCCACGATCTTGGCCTGCACCGTGGTGACGTACATGATCCCGTTCACCACGATCGGCGTGCACTCGATGGTGGTGCCGGGTGACGAATCGCCGGTGTGGTAGGCCCAGGCGACTTCCAGGTCCTTCACGTTCTTCGTGTCGATCTGCTTTAGCTTCGAGTAGCGCATCCCGCCCTTGTCGTTGCCCACGTTCGGCCACGGCTCGAAGCCGCGCGTGTCCGTCAGCGCGCGAATCTCGGAGAGCGGCGAGCTACCGGACGGAGGCTGCACGAGCAGCGTCGGGAGCGAGGGATCGACGGCGGCGTTGGCGAGCTTCGAGCTGTCCGGGTAGCGGCCCGCGGCGGGAGAATCGAACGACCAGAGACCAAGGGTGGCCTCGTCCGTGGTCAGAGCGGCGGTGGGGAGGACGATCGGGCGGACGCCCCGAGAGATGCGCACGTCATCGATCAGCCCATCGCAGCCGATGCCCTGCGGCGGGTAGGCCCCGAACCAGACCGGGCCGGGGCGCGGGGTGCCTTCGGCGGGATCCAGCCTGGCATCCTTCACCAGCTTACCGTCCACATAGAGACGAGCGTGGTTCACCTCCCGGGTCATTGCTACGTGGTGCCACTGCCCGTCCACCAACGGCACGCCGGAGTCCAGCACGGACGGGTTGCTGCCGGGGAGGTACACGCTGTAGGTGCCGGTGCCGGCGGTGGTGTACAGCTCCCAGTGGGTGCTGGACTCCTTCGGCGCCTGGGCCACCAGGATGTTGAAGGCGACCTTGCTGTTCAGCCTGGTCCAGCACTCCACGGTCAGCGGCGGCTCGGCGTACTCCGGCTTTGCCGGGGCGGAGACGGCGGCGCCCCGCGCGTTGAGCGCGGTTCCCCAGCGGCCCGCAGCGGTGCGGCTGGGCGGGGCCGCTGCGGAGACGGCCACCGTAGCGGGCTCTTCGTGCGCCACCCAGGCGGCGGCGCGGATGTAGAGCGCGGCGGTGCCGGGCGTGCGGATCGACTCCGCGCTGTGTCCCAGCAGCGACTGGTAGACCCGTCCCTTCCCTTCCTGGTACACGAATGCGAGCGGCTCGTCCTTGCCGGTGTCCCTGGAGCGTGCGGTCACCAGCGGCGCGACTGGGTGAATCCCGTGCTGGCGGTAGTACAGCTCGTCCACCGTGTCGAACGCCGGGAGGCCCTGGGTGATCGGGTGCGTGGAGTTGGTGACCTGCACCCGGAACCCGCCGTACGGATCGTGGCCGGAGAGGCCGTCCAGCCAGACACGCCGGGAGAGACGACGGTAACCCGGCCAGTCCAGCCACGCCCCGTTCGCAAAGTGCACGACAATGAGGCCCTTGCCGCCGCGCACGGCCGCCAGCAGCTTCGCGCGGGACGCCTCGCTGAGGGTCTTCGTCTCCCAATTGTTGAAGTTCTGGATGATCAGTTGGTAGGGCGTGAGGTCGCGGGTGGCGAGCTGTTCCGGGTCTTCGGTTACATCCACCTGGATGCGCGGGTCCCGGGTGAGGATCTCCCGCAGGGCAATCGTGGTAGCGCGCCAGTCGTGGGCGGGATGCTGGTTGCCCGTGATGAGGAGGGCACGGATCTGGGTGTTGGGTGTTGGGTGTTGGGTGTTGGGGGAGACCAATGAGCGCACGCCGTCTTTGGGGACTTCCTTCTTCGCGGTCCAGACGATGGCGTTGAGCACCATCTTCCGGAGGCTCTCCACCTCGGTCCAGTTCTTGTGGAAGTGGCCGCCGGTGTACGCGAAGCCGCGGCCGCCGTCTTTGCGCTGCACCGCCCAGGCTACTTCCTGCGGACCGGTTTCGTTCGGCAGCTCCGTGGTGAGGATCGGCACGCGGCGGGGGTCGTTCTCCCGGTGGCGCATCCTGTAGTAGTACTCCTCGCGCAGCGGGAACGGCGCGAGGCCGCGGGCGATCGGGTGGCCCGGCGTGGCTGGCGTGGCGGTGGTAGCCGCGGTCTGGATCTTGGAGTACCAGTGGTTCGCCGCGGGGCCGGTCTCGTAGTCGAAGAAGCCGCCGGTCCACTCCAGGTACTCCGGCCCGCCGCGCTTCACCGGCGCAAAGGTGGTGTAGTGGAGCATCACGATGCCGGCGCCGCGCTTCATCTGGCGGTCCAGCACCTGCAGCCGGTCGCCGACCAGCAGCGGGTGGTCGGCCTCGTTGTGGTCCGAGCCGTCGCAGTACACCACAATGGTGTCCGCGTCCTCCAGCGTCTTCGGGTTCTCCGGCCAGCCGTTCAGGTGCACTTCCGTGCGCACGCCCTTCAGGTTCGGCGAGGTCTCCAGGCAGCGCGCCAGCAGCTTGCAGCCAAGCTCATACTCATGGTCGCCGGGGCCGTGGCTCTTCTTCCCCGCGATGAACACCACCTTCTTCCCGGAAGCGGCCTGCACCGCGGCCCGGGAGCCGCCCGCCAGCAGGGCCAGGCATGCCAGCAGCAGGAAGAAGGGCCGCAGCAGCCTCGCTGCCGGCTGGGCCTGAACGTTCGATCCTGAAATCCCTCGGGTCATACCGGTTCACTCTCACGCGCGGCACCCACCGGCCGCGGAACTAGGAAGGGGCTACGGAACCCCTCTTGTCTGCTTGGGGACGCGGGACGAGGATACCTCCCCGAGGCGAGGCTTCGCCGGTGTTCGGTGTTCGGTGTTTGGTGTTCGGTGGGAGTACGGCGGGAGGCGTAGCCGCGCGCGGCAGTACGGTGGGACTGCGAAGCGCGGAGGCGGGATCCTTCCCGACGCTTCGCTCTGGTCAGGATGACAACGGCGGGGGATGGGCGCACGCACCAAAGTAGAGTGTTCCGGCTTGGGATCCCTCCGAACACCGAACACCGAACACCGATCCCCCCTACCGTCGTCCGTGGCGCTGGACGGCGCGCCAGCCGCGCCACTGGTAGCCGCCTTTGCGAGATTGGTGACGGCGGCGGTAGCGCTTGGCGAGGTCGACGCGCTCGCTGTAGCTGGGGTGGGTATCGAAGAGGAAGCGGCTGAGCGGGTTGGGGGTGCTCTCTTCCAGGTTCATCCACCGGAGCTTGCGCATCACGGAGACGTAGTTCGGCACGTCCCCGGTGATCCGCAGGGCGTACTCGTCCGCGTCCTGCTCGTCTTTGCGGGCTGCCTCGCAGAGGAGCGGGTCCAGGGTCCGGCCGAGGAAGAGGGTGAGCGCCGCCATCAGCGGGATCGCGGCCAGATCATGGGCGCCCTGCAGGCCAAGCCGGCTGCCGAAGAGCTGCACGAGGAGCAGGCTGGCGAGGCCCGCGAGGAGCTGCGCGGAGCCGAGCTTCAGCTTCCGCTGCGCCTGTGCGATGCCGGCGCGGGTGCGGGTCTCCAGGTGGAGGTGGTCGTAGAGGTGGCCGAACTCGTGGGCCATCACCACGCGCTCCTCACCGTCCGTGAACTCGTCGATGAGCGTATCAGTGACGTAGATGGCGGTGCGCGGCCCGCGCAGGCGGATGCTGGCGTTGGCGCGGCGGGTGCGGTGGCTCACCTGCACCTGGTAGACCGGCAGCGTGCGCCGCCCCAGGCCGGGGAGCTCGAAGCTCTCCCGCCGGAGGAAGTGCACCGGGTAGAACAGGCCCTGCAGCGGGTAGTAGATCCAATCGTAGAAGAGGTTGCGCCCGAAGAGGAACGCCAGGCTCCAGGGCAGCACCACCCACATCCACCAGCGGAGGGTCTCCGTTACGGCGAAGAGCAGCAGCAGGGTCACCAGGCCCAGCACGGCGGACCGGGTGAGCCATTCCGCCGCCCACTGCCACAGCGTCTGGGAGCTCAGCCCGTACCGCCGCTCCAGCCAGTGCTCCCCCAGGAAGTGCGCCGGAAGCTGGACGGCGCGCACGATGATCCCGATCACCAGCAGGTAGACCAGGTCGCCCGCCCACCGGGGCTCCCCGAATCCGCGCGTCATGGAGAGCAGGCTGCGCGCCCCACCGGTGAACGTGAGCAACAGCAGTACGCCGAACAGCACGCCGAATTCCACCAGGTTCAGGGCGAACCGGGAGCGGCCATATTGCCGGCAGAGGCGCTCCTCTGAGTCCGGCAGGTCAATGGAAAAGCTGTTGGCGCCGGGGATTGCGGCTTGCATCGTGCCTCTGCACGCCGGGCGGCGCGCGTGGTGTCGGTGAAATTATAGAGCCGGGGGTCTTGGGAATGCAAGCTGATCCACGTTGGGGTGCATCGGTGTTCGGTGTTCAGGTGTTCAGGTGTTCAGGTGTTCAGGAAGCAAGCTATCCCAAATCCCAAGTGGGAATCGGAGGAGCGCTCGGCTCTGAACGCCGCTATCTCGTCTCCCACCGCACCCCCTAACACCTGAACACCGAACACCTGAACGCCTGAACTGTTATAATCGTTTGGACAATCATTGTTGAAACGTGGAATAATCTCTCGTCTATAGGCCCCGCCTGCATCGCTGATCCGAGGAGACTTCATGGATAGTTCCAGCATCCCCCAGACCGAGACGGACGTCGTGGTGATCGGCGGCGGCCCGGCCGGCTCGACCACCTCCACGCTCATCGCGCAGCAAGGGCACCGGGTGCGCCTGTTCGAGCGGGAGCGCTTCCCTCGCTTCCACATCGGGGAGTCGCTCATTCCGGAGACGTACTGGGTGCTGAAGCGGCTGAACATGCTGGACAAGATGAAGAAGAGCCACTTCGTGGTGAAGTGCTCCGTCCAGTTCGTGAGCCAGAGCGGCCGGCTCTCGGAGCCGTTCTACTTCACGGAGCACAACCCGCACGAGTGCTCCCAGACCTGGCAGGTGGTGCGCAGCGAGTTCGACCTGATGATGCTCCGCAACGCCGCCGAGCACGGGGTGGACGTGAACGAGGGCGTGCGCGTCCGCGAGGTGCTGTTCGAAGGGGACCAGGCGGTTGGGGTCCGGGTCCAGTACGAGGACGGCCGCCAGGAAGTGGTCCGCGCCAAGGTGGTGGTGGACGCCAGCGGCCAGAGCTCCCTGCTGGGCAACAAGTTCAAGCTGCTGCAGAAGGACACCGAGCTGAAGAAGGGCGCCGTCTGGACCTACTGGAAGGGCG
>JAJFMS010000329.1 GCA_020696885.1 Armatimonadota bacterium
AACGACGGGACGATCGGGCCCGAGGAAGCGCCGCACATCAGCATCCGGATCCTGGGCGAGGCCACTCCGGACCGGAGCCCGAGGCCCGCGAGAACGGGGGGGACGCCCAAAGCGGCGATCCGGCTGACCATCGCACCCGGTGCGCTGCGGCCCGAAACGCTGCCCGCTCCCGCCCGCCCGCCCAGCGACGCACCTGGCCGCGCACCCGGAGGTTTGGACTAACCTCTAACTGGTCGATCACAGAACAATACCGCTTGATCGGATAGAAAGGTCCGCTGGCCTGGTGCGCACAACCTACCACCACGCCGCTCGTTTTCAGCCGGGGCGCTGGTGGGTCGATTGAATGGAGCCAGAGGATTCTTCGCCATCCGAGAGTCGCCGTCACCGTCGCCGCCCGACCCGGCGGTCGGTGGCCGGCACCCCGCCAACCCGGGTGCCGGGGCAAAGCCCGGAACGGTCCGACCAGCAACCTGGCTCTGTTGAAGGAAACCGCCGCGGATGATGCCTACCGGTTGTCAACGTGAACGGTCCGGCTGGGTCCTCGCCGCTGCGTTTCATGCCGCGGAGACCGGAGGCCCTTGCCCTGTGGAGCGACCCAGCGTCCCGCCCTTGCCCCCATCGTCCGTCCGGCGCGTATTGATCGTGGAAGACAACCGGGACGCCGCCGACTCCCTCCACGAACTGTTGGAGCTATGCGGATACGAGTTGCGCGTGGCGTACACCGGTCCCGAAGGCGTGGAAGCCGCCCGGACCTTCTCCCCGGACGTAGTGCTCTGCGACATCGGGCTTCCCGGCATCAGCGGCTACGAGGTAGCCCGTACCGTGCTCGCCGCTCCCCGCCCGACCACCCCCCGGTTTATCGCTATCACCGGCTACGGCACGAGTGAAGACCGAGAGCACGCGCTCGACGCCGGCTTCGAGGAGCACCTGGTGAAGCCCCTGGACTTCGAAGCGCTGCTGCGCCTGCTGCGGTAGAGCATGGGTGTTGGGTATTGGGTGTTGGGAAGAGCTCGCACCGCAGCGCCAACCCTCGGAGCTGGCACCATCACCCGGAAAGGTGCTCCCGTCTCCTGTAGCAGGCGTGTCGCCAGACCGCCTGTGTCCTCGCCGTCCGCGAACCTTCCCGCAAAGCCGCATTTACTCCTGGAACCGGGAACCGGTATGGGCCCGGCTATACCGCCCAGCATTCGGCGACACAACGGTCAGCGACCGTCCGCTCCAGTAGACGGCATCATTATTTCATCATGATGCCGTCCTCCGCGCCCCGGCACCCAACCAATCCGCCTCCCCCGGCTACTCACTGGCGAGGAAACAACCCCTATGGAGCCAGATGAGACGGAGTTGGTAACACGGGTCCGCGCGGGCGACGCGACCGCCTTCGACGCGCTCTACCGGAGCTTCGGAGCGCGGGTCCTCGGCTTCGCGCTGCGGCTCTCCGAAAACCGCGCAGAGGCGGAGGACCTGGTCCAGGAGGTCTTCATCGCTGCCTACGGCGCCCGCACGAGCTATCGCGGGCGGTCCCGGCTGCTCACCTGGCTGCTGGGGATCGCCGCCCGGCGGTGGCGAGACCGCTGCCGCTACGACGCTCGCCGACCCACGGCGCTGGGCGGCGACGAGCTTCTCGCAGGTCGTCCGGCGACGGGCGCCCGGGTGGAGGAGCAGGTGGTGGAGACCGTGGTGCTGGACCAGGCGCTGGCGGCGCTGGACGTCCCGTTCCGCGAAGCGCTCCTGCTGGTCCACTCGCAGGGCCTGAGCTATCGCGAGGCCGCACAGGCCCTGGGAGTGCCGATCGGCACCGTGAAGTGGCGAGTATTTGAAGCGACCCGCCGGCTCCGTCGACACCTGGAAGCATTGGAAGTGCTGGAAGTGCTGGAGCCCGAGGATCGGAAGCCGGAACTGCTGGAGGAGCAAAGAGATGACGTGCAGCAAGCGCATGGAAGAACGGATCGTTCACTTTGCCGCCGGTGAGCTGGCGGCCCCGGAGGCCTGGCTGCTCCGACACCACCTTCGTGCCTGCGAGGCGTGTCAGGGCACCTGGAACCGAACGGAGACGCTCCGGCGGCAACTGCGCGCACGGGCGACGTGCCCAACCGAGCCCACGCTCGACGCGCGGGTGTTGGGCTCCCTCTCCGCAGCGAGGGCGGCGCTGAATCCGGTCCCACGGAGGGTGTTTCCCAGCCGCGCCGGGTTAGCGCTCGGAACGGTGTCGCTGGTCGCCGCTGCCACGTTCCCACTCTGGGGACCCCTGCCGGGGGTTGCCGCCGGGGACGTCCGCCAGGGCCTGGCCCACGTGAAGCCGTGGCACGGGCAGGGGTGGAAGACGGTGGACGGCCGGAGGGTGGAGTGGGAGGTATGGGGGCGACGCACTCCTTACCTCTACTGGGCGCGGTTGGGCGACCAGATCCGCGTGGATAACGGTCGCGAGCGACTGGAAGTCACCACCGTGGAGAGCGGCGGGCGCTCCGGCGTGGTGCTGCGCACCCGCTCCCGGCCGGCGCTGGACGACTGGACCATCCACCCGGACCGCCTCTTTGCGGCGGGGCCGAAGGAGCCGCACCCTGACAAGGCGGGCTGGCGTACCACTACCTTCACCACGCGTCTGAAAGGCGAGACACCGCTGGAGGCGCGTACGGTGCAGTTCGTGGTCGACCGGGGCGCGAATGTGCCGATCCAGTACGTGGTCCGCACCGGCGACGAGAGCACCCCCACCGATAGCCTGACGTTGGATTACGGAGCGGAGCTGCCGCCGTCCGTGACGCAGCCGCGCTGGCCGGAGGGCTACCGCACGATCGACCTGCTGCAAACGAGTCCGGCTCGCACGACCTCCGCGCCCGGGATGGAGAGTGCCGGAGCCTTCACCGTGCAGGCCACGCCGCTCAGCGTCGACCGGTCCGGGAACGTGCTGGTGCGCGTTCGGGGCTGGTTAGCCGGCGTGCCGCTGGACACCGACGCGCCGTTCCTGACGTGGGTGTCCGATCAGCAATCAGGAGACTCGGCCCCTGTCGCCACGGACGAGCGGGGCCGCGACTATCGCTACGTCCCGCTGCAATGGCTGCGACTGCTGCAGCACCTGCGGTTGAACGGGGATCGCCTGATGGTCTTCGCACCGGTGCAGCCGCTGGGCAGGACGGCCGCGCTGCCGCGCAGGCTGACGCTGAAGCTACGGGTCGCCGCGGCGCCCTCCAATCGGCTCACCCATGTGCCTGGCTTCGACAGCGTCTCGGTGGAGGAGAGCTTCCGCTGGAACCTGGTGCTACCGGAGCGTCCTGCGCCGCTCCGGCCGGAGCATTGGCTGGGCACGGGCTGGCGGGAAGCGGTTAGAAGCACCGGCACCCCGATTGAGAGCATCGAGGACGCCATCGCTCGCCTCCGGGCAACCAAAGGGGAGTAATGGAGTGGTGGAGTGGTGGAGTGGTGGAGTGGTGGAGTGGTGGAGTGGTGGAGTGGTGGGGACCGGAGGGCGGAGGACGGGGGATCCTGACCGAGCAAGATCCCCTGCCGTTCTACGCCAGGATCTCCTTCGCCACCACGCCCTCCACGTCCGTGAGGCGGAAGTTCCGGCCGGAGTAGCGATAGGTCAGCTTCTCATGGTCCAGGCCCAGCAGGTGAAGGATGGTGGCGTGCAGGTCGTGCACGCTCATCGGCTTGTCCACGGCTTTGAAGCCGAACTCGTCGGTGGCGCCGTGGACGTAGCCGGCCTTCACGCCGCCGCCCGCCAGCCACATGCTGAAGCCGTACGGGTTGTGGTCTCGCCCGTTGCCGTTCTCCGAGACGGGGGTGCGGCCGAACTCGCCGCCCCAGATCACCAGCGTGTCGTCCAGCAGGCCCCGCTGCTTCAGGTCCTGGATCAGCGCCGCCATCGGCTGATCGATCTCGCGGCACTTCTTGCCGATCTCCCGGTCGATGTTGTCGTGATGGTCCCAGCCGCCGTTGGTGATCTGTACGAACCGGACGCCGTTCTCCACCAGCCGGCGAGCCAGGAGGCAGGCGTTCGCGAAGTCGCCGTTGCCGTACTGGGCTCGGGTGGCCGCGCTTTCTTTTCGGAGATCGAACGCTTCCGTGGCGGCAAACTGCATCCGGAAGGCGGTCTCCATGGAATGGATGCGCGCCTCCAGCAGCGGGTCCTCGCCGCGCTGCCGGGAGTGAGCCCGGTTCACGTTCTGGATGAATTGAAGCTGGCGCTCCTGGTCCGCCGGGCTGAGCCCCCGGTTCCGCAGGTGCGCGATCATCTTCTCCGGATCGTCCTGGCCCATCACGATCGGGGTGCCCTGGTGCTCACCCGGCAGGTAGCCGGATCGTCCCACGGGGACGAACGTATTGCCCAGTGCCACGAAACCCGGCAGGTTCTGGTTCTCCGTGCCCAGGCCATAGCTCACCCAGGCGCCCACCGCCGGGTGGATCTGGTCGATGCGGCCGGAGAGCATGAAGTTGATGGCCGGGCCGTGGTTGGGGTTGGAGCCGTAGACCGACCGCAGCACGCAGAGATCGTCCGCGCAGGTGCGCAGCCGGGGGAGCAGGTCGCTCATCACGACGTCGCTCTTCCCGCCGGGCTTGAACGCGTGGGGCGAGGGAAGCAGGCCGCCGGTTTTCCGCTCCGTGCGCAGGTCCACGCTGCCCGGCCGTTGGCCCTGGTACTTCTCGATCGCCGGCTTGGGGTCCAGCATGTCCACGTGCGAAGGGCCGCCGCTCATGAACATGAAGATCACCCGCTTGGCGCGCGGCGCGAACAACGGGGCGGGCGTGTCCGCGGCGGCGGTGCTGTGGAGCAGATCCGTCAGCGCCAGCGCGCCGAAGCCCATCCCCACAGACTGCAGTAGCTGCCGGCGGGAGAGGAGGTGAGCGTTATCCGGGAAATGAGGCATGGGTGGCTCCGGCGGATCAGTCAGCGAAAAGAAACTCGTTGCTCACCAGCAGGGAGTGTGCCAGGATGCGCCAGCCGGCGCGAGCGTCCGGGCCGGCTTCGCTCCGCACCAGTTGGAGCGCCAGCGTCGCTTCCTCGGACGTGGGGTCCCGCAGCAGCACGGCACGGTAGAGCGCCTGCAGCGCTTCGCCGTCCGGCTTACCGGAGATGGAGCCGGCCAGCCGGTCCGCCTGCCCGCGCACAAACGGGCTGTTCAAGAAGTAGAGCCCCTGCGTGGGCGTGATGGTGGGGGTGCGACTCTCGCCGTGACGGTTCGGGTCCGGGAAGTCGAATAGGCGCAGCACGTCCGCCTGCCGCTGGCGGCTCACGCGGCCGTACATCGTCCGGCGG
>JAJFMS010000330.1 GCA_020696885.1 Armatimonadota bacterium
GGTCAACTGGCGGTGGCGCTGAAGTGGCTGGATGACGTCCGGCGGTCCCTCGAAACCTCCCTCGCGGAGTGGATCGAGCTGATGAAGCGGATGGAGGCGCTGGCCGAGAGCTGCTGCCGGCTGTTCGAGGAGATGGACTTCGAGTTCCTGTACGACGAGGGGCGCGATCTCTTCGTGGTGGGCTACGATGTGGCGGACGCCCGCCTCGATCCGTACCACTACGACCTGCTGGCTTCGGAGTGCCGGCTGGCCAGCTTCATCGCCATCGCCAAGGGGGACGTGCCGCAGAAGCACTGGTTCCGCATGGGCCGGGCGCTCTCACAGGGCCGTGGGGAGCGGGCGCTCATCTCCTGGGGCGGCACCATGTTCGAGTACCTGATGCCCTCGCTGGTGATGCACGCGTACCCCGGGACGCTGTTGTCGCAGACGCTGCCCACTGTGGTGCGCCGCCAGCAGGAGTTCGCTACGCGCGAGGGCGTGCCGTGGGGGATCTCCGAGTCCGGCTTCGCGGCGCGCGATCCGCAGATGAACTACCAGTACCGGTCGTTCGGCGTCCCCGGGTTGGGACTGAACCCGGACCTGTTCGACGACCTGGTCGTCACGCCGTACGCCACCTGCCTCGCCCTGGCGGTGGCGCCGAAGGCGGCGGTCCAGAACCTGGAAGCGCTCACCCGCGCCGGGCTCGCGTGCCCGTACGGCTTCTACGAAGCGATCGATTACACCCCTTCGCGGGTGAAGCCGGGCCGGCGCGGCGAAGTGGTGCGGGAGCTGATGGCCCACCACCAGGGGATGTCCCTGGTGAGCCTGGCCAACGCCCTACTCGGGCCGAAGATGCCGGAGCGCTTCCACGCGGACCCGCTGGTGAAGGCGGCGGAGCTGCTGCTGGAAGAGCGCAACCCCCGCCGGCCCGCCACGGCGCACCCGCTCACGCAGCAGGTGGCGCTGGCGCGGCAGGTGGTGCGCGAAGCCCCGCCGAGCGCGGTCCGTCACTACACCACGGCGCACACTTCCACTCCGCGGGTGCAGTTGCTCTCCAACGGTCACTACGCCGTGATGCTCACCGCCGGAGGGGGAGGCTACAGCTCCTGGGAGGGCCTGGCGCTCACCCGCTGGCGAGAAGACACCACGCGGGACCACTGGGGCCAGTTCATCTACGTCCGCGACCTGCGGAACGGCCGGGTCTCCAGCATCACCCACCACCCGGTGGGCTCCTCCGGCGGCGCGTACGACGTCTACTTCACCGAGGACAAGGCCGAGTTCGAGCGGCGTGACGGCGGCCTCATCCAGCGGCTGGAGGTCGCGGTCTCGTCCGAGGACAACGTCGAGGTCCGAAGGGTCACGCTCACGAATCCCACGGACCTCCCGCGCGAGCTGGAGATCGTGAGCTACGCGGAGATCGTGCTGGCGCAGCCGGCCGCGGACCAGGCGCACCCCGCCTTCAGCAACCTTTTCGTGGAGACGGAGCACGTCCCCGGGCAGAACGCGCTGCTGGCCACCCGGCGGCCCCGGTCCGCCCAGCAGGCGCGGCTGTGGGCGGTCCACGTCATCGCGCACGAAGGCATTCCGGCCGAGATCTGGGGCGAAACCAGCTACGAGACCGACCGGGCGCGCTTCCTGGGCCGCGGCCGGACGCCGGCGGCTCCGGCGTCCCTGGAACGCGGCGGGGTCGCGAGCCGCTCGGCGGGGCCGGTGCTGGACCCGATCTTCAGCCTGCGACAGAAGGTGGTGATCGGCCCGCGGCAGACGGTGCAGCTCGCCTTCACCACCGGCGTAGCCGCCAGCCGGGAAGAAGCGCTGCTCCTCGCGCAGCGGTACAGCGATCTGCGCAGCGCCTCGCGCACCTTCGAGCTGGCGTGGCTGCACAGCCAGATCGAGCTCCGCTATCTGAACCTCACGCCGGACCAGGCGAGCCTCTGCCAGCGCCTCGCCTCGCGGCTCCTGTACGTCGACTCCTACGTGCGGGCGCCGGAAGAGATCCTGGCGCGCAACTCCGAGGGGCAGTCGGGCCTCTGGGCGCACGGGATCTCCGGCGACCTCCCGCTGGTGCTGGCGCAGGTCAGCTCGTTCGAGCACCTGCCGCTGGTGCGGGAGCTGCTGCTGGCGCACACTTACCTCCGCCGCAAGGGGCTGGTGTTCGACCTCGTATTGCTCAACGAGCATCCGCCGGGCTACCTGCAGGTGTTCGAACAGGCGCTCCAGGATGCGGTGCGGAACGAGGGGGCGCCGGTAGACGGGCGCGGCGGCGTGTTCCTGCGCCGGGCGGAGTTCGTGACGGAGGCGGCGCGCAATCTCCTCCGGTTCGTGGCACGGGCGGTGTTCAGCGGAGACCAGGGGCCGCTCGCAGACCAGCTCGACTGGCGCCCGGAGCCGAGGGAAGACCCTGCGGCTCACCTCCCCAGCCGGCCCCCGGTGCCGCCCGAGCCGATCAGCATTGTCCGGCCGGAGCTAGATTACTTCAACGGCCTGGGCGGCTTCAGCCGGAGCGCCGAGGAGTACACGATCCTCCTGGAGCGCGGTCGCTGGACTCCTTCGCCGTGGTCCAACGTCATCGCCAACGAGCGGTTCGGGTTCGTGGCCAGCGAGGCCGGGCCGGGCTTCACCTGGTCCGAGAACAGCCGCGAGAACCGGCTCACGCCCTGGTCGAACGATCCGGTCAGCGATCCCCCCGGCGAGGCGCTCTACCTGCGCAACGAGAGCACCGGCCGGTACTGGTCGGTCACGCCGTTGCCGAGCCGGGACAACAACCCGTACTCCGTCTCCCACGGCGCCGGCTATACCCGCTACGAGCACCAGAGCCACGGCCTGGAGCAGGAGCTGCTGCTTTTCGTGCCGCCGGAGGACCCGGTCAAGATCTACCGCCTGCGGGTTCGGAACACCACGGAGCGCGTGCAGGAACTGACCGCCACGTTCTACGCCGAGTGGGTGCTGGGACCGATGCGGGAGCAGACCCAGGCGTACGTGACCACCTGGCGCGATCCGGAAACCGGCGCGCTGTTCGCGCGGAATAGCTACAGCGCGGAGTTCGCGGCGCGCGTGGCGTTCGCGGCCGTGGATCGAGTAGCGCCGAGTTGGACCGCCGATCGAACGGAGTTCCTCGGGCGGAACGGCTCGGCCGAGCGGCCCCGTGCGATGGACCGGGCGGAGCTGGCCGGGGCCGCCGGCGCCTCGCTGGACCCGTGCGCGGCCCTGCGGGTGGCGTTCACGCTCCAGCCGGGAGCGTCCACCGAGGTCGTGTTCATGCTCGGCCAGGGCGCGGACATCGCGGAAGCGCGGTCGGTGTTGTTGAAGTATCGCCGGAAGGAAGCGGTCACCGCCGCCCTCGCCGCCGTGGGTGAGCGCTGGGGCTCGGTGCTCGGCGCCGTGCAGGTGCGGACGCCGGACCCGGCGTTCGACCGCCTCCTGAACCACTGGCTCCTCTATCAGGTGCTGGCGTGCCGCGTCTGGGCGCGGTCTGCCTTCTACCAGTCCGGAGGGGCCTATGGCTTCCGGGATCAGCTCCAGGACGTAATGGCGCTGGTCACCAGCGGCTGTCCGGAGGCCGTGCAGGTCGCGCGGCGCCAGATCCTGCTGCACGCCGCGCACCAGTTCACCGAGGGCGACGTGCAGCACTGGTGGCATCCGCCGAGCGGGCGGGGGATCCGGACCCGCTTCTCGGACGACCTCCTCTGGCTCCCGTACGTCACCGCCCACTACGTGCGCTCCACCGGTGACGCGGCTGTGCTGGACGAGCCAACCACGTTCCTGCTGGGGAGGCTCCTGGCCGACGGGGAGGACGAGTACTACGACCTGCCGGCGGTCTCCACGGAGGAAGCGTCCCTTTACGAGCACTGCCTGCGAGCGATACGCCGCGGCACGACGGAGGGGGAGCACGGTCTGCCCTTGATCGGCACCGGGGACTGGAACGACGGGATGAACCTGATCGGGCACCACGGCCGGGGCGAGAGCGTGTGGGTGGCCTGGTTCCTGATCGACGTGCTGCGGCAGTTCGCCCCGCTGTGCGCGGCCCGCGGCGATGCAGAGCAGGCGGCGGAGCTCCGCGCACAGGCGGAGCGCTACCGGCTCGCCGTGGAAGCGGAGGCCTGGGATGGCGACTGGTATCGCCGCGCCTACTTCGACGACGGCACGCCGCTCGGCTCCGTCGTCAACGAAGAGTGCCGGATCGACGCCATCGCGCAGAGCTGGGCCGTCATCTCCGGGGCAGGGGATCCCGAGCGCTCTCGCCGGGCGATGGCCGCCGTGGAAGAGCACCTGGTGCGGGAGGAGGACGGTCTCATCCTCCTCTTCACCCCGCCGTTCGACCAGGGCACCCTCGATCCGGGCTATATCAAGGGCTACGTGCCCGGTGTGCGGGAGAACGGGGGACAGTACACCCACGCCGCGCTCTGGACCGTGCAGGCCACCGCGCTGCTGGGGCACGGTCGCCGCGCGCACGAGCTGTTCGGCCTGCTCAACCCGATCCATCACGCGGAAACGCCCGAGCAATGCGCCGCCTACCGCGTGGAGCCGTACGTGGTGGCAGCGGACGTCTACGGCGGCGCCCCGCACACCGGGCGGGGCGGGTGGACCTGGTACACCGGGTCCGCAAGCTGGATGTACCGGATCGGCCTGGAGACGCTGCTCGGGTTCCGCCGCGAGGGGGACGCCTTCACGATGGAGCCGTGTATCCCCGGGAGCTGGCCGGGGTTCGAGCTGAGCTGCACCTACCAGGGCGCGCGGTATCGGGTCCGGGTGCGGAACCCGAACGGCGTGGAGCGAGGAGTAAGCCGCGTGACGCTGGACGGCGCCCTCTGCGAGGGTGGAAGGGTGCCTCTCGTCGCGGACGGCGGCGAGCATGAGGTGGTGGTGGTGCTGGGGTAGGGGGTCCACCCTGCCGGGAAAGGTCAGTGTCCGATGAGCATCGAGTCTTCCAATACCGCGATCTGCCTGGTTCGCCGCGCGCCGGAGATCATGCGCCGGTGGGAGATGCGCGTGCGCGCGGAGATTCCCGCGTCGCGAGCGCATCAACCACTGGTGCTGCGGAACAACTTCGGGCAGCTACTGAGTGAGGTGGCCCGAGCGCTGTCGCCAACCGGCGAGGCAGACGAGCTGATCCAGGGGCTAACCCTGTCAGAGGACCACGGCAGTCACCGGGCCGGGCTCGCCGAGTACCGGATCGATGCGGTGTTCCTCGAGTATCGCCTGCTGCGCCAGGTGATCTTCGAGGTGCTCACGGAGGGAAGTGCCCTGGCGCCTGCCGA
>JAJFMS010000331.1 GCA_020696885.1 Armatimonadota bacterium
GGGCTTTCCCTCGCGGATTTTCTCCGGCTGGAGCAGGCGTCCGCGGAAACCAAGAGCCCGCTGAAGGACAAGAACTGCATCCTGCTGTTCATGAACGGCGGCCCGAGTCACATCGACTCGTGGGATCCGAAGCCGGACGCGCCCAGCGAGTATCGGGGGGAGTTCAACCCGATCGCCACGAATGTGGACGGCATTCAGCTCTCCGAGCACCTGCCGCGGATGGCGAAGGTGGCGGATAAGCTCGCCATCGTGCGCTCGCTCACCAGCCCGGAGGGCAGCCACGAGCGCGCGTGCCACTACATGCTCAGCGGCTACCGGGTGCTCCCCACCATGGAGTTCCCGTCCTACGGCTCCGTGATGCTGCGGGAGAAGGGGTTCCGGAACAGCCTGCCGCCGTACGTGGCGATCCCGCAGACGCTGCGGGGCGGCTCGCCGGGTTACATGGGCTCCGTCTACCAGCCGTTCTCCATCGGCGCTCCGGGCAGCGACGGCCGGTTTACGGTCCGCGACGTCTCGGCGCCGGTGGGCGACGAGCGGCTTGCGGCGCGGACAGCGCTGTTGAAGCAGCAGGACGCGAAACTGGTAGCCAACGACCCGGACGGCACCCTTGGCGCGCTGGACGAGTTCTACGGCCGGGCGTACGACCTGGTGACTTCGCCCCAGGCGAAGAAGGCGTTCGACCTCTCCAGCGAGCCGGACGCGCTGAAGGAGCGGTACGGAAAGACCAGCTTCGGCATGGGCTGCATGCTGGCCCGGCGCATGGTGGAGTCCGGCACCCGGTTCGTCACCATCTCCAACGGCGGGTGGGACACCCACGGCAACAACTTCAAGAACCTGCGCGAGAAGCAGCTCCCGCCGATCGACATGGGCTTCTCCACCCTGCTGGCGGACCTGGAAGAGCGCGGGATGCTGGAAAACACCCTGGTGCTCTGGATGGGCGAGTTCGGCCGGACCCCCAAGGTCAACAAGACGGCGGGCCGGGACCACTGGCCGAAGTGCCAGAGCGTGGTGTTTGCCGGCGGCGGCACGCGGGGCGGGCAGGTGATCGGCAAGAGCGACGCCACGGCAAGTATGCCGGCGGACCGCCCGGTGACGCCGGAAGATATGGCGGCTACCATCTACTCCCTGCTGGGCGTAGACACCCACAAGACCTACACTACCAGCACCGGCCGGCCGATCCGCATCGCGGAAAAGGGCGAGGTGGTGAAGGAGATCACCGGATAACTGTGTGTTCCGCTCCGTCCGGCGGACCATAAAGCCCCAGGAGTGTTGGAGTAAGGGAGTAATGGAGTAGCAGTTCCCAGCACTCCAGCGCTCCATTACTCCATTACTCCGTCCTCGTTAGTGGTTTCTGCTCCGATCAGTAGAGTAAAACAGCAGGGGGTGGGCGCGTCCGCGTCCGCCCCTCGCTGTTTTGACCACCTCACTTCATGTCTACTTTCACCCCCGTCTACGTCCACACCCGCCCCGTCCTGACCGCCCTGGTAGACGAGATCCTCCAGCGGGAGCACGTTGCCCTGGATACGGAGTTCGTGTCCGAGGGAGCCTACGAGCCGATCCTGTGCCTCATCCAGATCGCCACGGAAGGTGGCATCTGGATCGTGGACCCGCTCACCAGCCTGGATACCGGCCCGCTTTGGGAGGCGGTCACCGCGCCGGAGCGCGAGCTGGTGGTGATGGCGGCACGCGAGGAGATTCGATTCTGCCTGCGAGAAGCGGGGCGGCCGCCGTCGCGGATGTTCGGCGCGCAGATCGCGGGCGGGCTCGTGGGCTACGGGTATCCGATGAGCCACACCAACCTGGTCCGTAAGGTGGTGGGCGTCCAGGTGCAGGGTGGGGAATCGTTCACCGACTGGCGCAAGCGGCCGCTTTCGGCCAAGCAGCTCGAGTATGCCGCGGACGACGTGCGCCATCTGCTGGCCATGCGGCGGAAGCTGTTGGAGGAAGCCGCGGCGCTGGATCGGGTCCGGTGGGTGGAAGCCGAGTGCCAGCGCCTGGTGGACCGCGTGGAAGAGGGGGAGAAGGAAGAGCGCTGGCGACGCGTCTCCGGCAGCACCAGCCTCAACCGGCGCGACCTGGCGATCCTGCGCGAGCTCTGGCGGTGGCGGGACGCGGAGGCCCGGCACGAGAACTCGCCGCCTCGGCGCGTGATGCGCGATGACATGCTGATCGAGATCGCCAAGCGGCGCCCGGTGACCACGGCGGATCTCTTCGCGCTGCGCGGGCTGGAGCGCGGCTCCATCCGCGCGGCCGGCCCGGACATCGTGCTCGCAGTTCAGCGCGCGATGAAGCTCCCGGACGCGGAGCTGCCCGCCGTGCTGCGGCGGGACGATCCGCCGCAGGTGAATATCCTGGGCCAGCTCCTCTCCGTCGCTTCGAACGGCCTGGCGGAGGAGAGTCGGGTGGACCCGCAGCTCCTCGCCACCACGTCCGACCTGCAGGAGGTGGTCCGGTGGCGCCTGGGTATCGGCGGCGTGGAGGGCGATCCGTTCCTTTTCGAAGGGTGGCGCGGGGAGATCCTGCGGGAGCCGCTCACGGAGATCCTGGATGGGCGGCGCTGCGCCCGCGTGGCGAACCTGAAGAAGCCTAGCCCGTTGATCTTCGAACCGCACGCTGGGGATCCTGATTTATAAGGAAATCAGGAAGTTAGGAAGCCAGAAATTAGGAGAATCAGGAAGCCGGGAATGGGAGGGGCGCAAGCGGGAGGGTGGTTAGTCACGCACGCTTGCTCGGTCGGATCGAGGGGTATCTCGTCCGGAGGACGGCTGGCCGCAGGCCGCCCAGCGAGGTGATTTTCAATCCCTCGTGTTGGGCTCGTAACCGCTATCGGCGGGATGTTCCATTCCAGCGGCTTGAGGCGGGGACCGGTCGTCCCGGAAACGTGGGGCGTAGCCGGTGCGTAGATTCGGGAATGAGAGAGCTATTCGCGTCTCTTTAACCCGATGAACCAACAACGCTCAACTGGAAACCGGCCTCTCACCCACCGGGAACGCTCGCGCCGGCTGGGGAATTGGCTGCTGGCGATCTTCGTGCCCGCGCTGCTGCTTGGCGTGGGCCGGCTGGCGTTTCTGCCCTCTTCGGGGACCTGGCTGGGCGGGTCCGCGCAGGTGACGGCGGCTCCAGCGGACCCTGCGCCGATCGTGGCGGCGGCCCCCGTTCCCGACCCAGCAGTCCTTGCGCGACAGGAGATGCTGGCGGGGCTGCAGTCCGTGCTCGAGCAGGAAGCCGCGCTGATCGACGGCCGCGTGAGCCTGCACGTGCGGCTGGACGATGGCGGAGAGGCGGGAATCGAGCCGGACCGGCAGATCGACGGCGCCAGCGTGATCAAGATCCCGGTGATGGTGGCGCTTTACCAGGCGTGGGAATCCGGGGACCTGAAACGCACCGCGGCGGACGAGCGCCGGCTGCGGCTGATGATCACCCGCAGCAAGAACATCGTCACCAACGAGCTGATCGAGCGCCTGGGGATGGCGCGCGTCAACTCCTGCATGGCCGGAAACGGCTACGTGTGCAACCTGCGCGCGATGATCCTGAAAGAAGCTCCGGACGGCCCGAACCTCATCTCCGCGGCGGAGATGACGCGCATGCTCCAGCAGATCGTGCACGGGGAGCTGGTGAGCCCCAGCGCCAGCGCGGAGATGCGGAAGCTCCTGCTGGCCCAGCACTGGCGCGAGCGGATTCCGGGGCGGCTGCCGAAAGAGGCCGTGGTGGGCAACAAGACCGGCACCATGCACAACCTGCTCCACGACGTCGCCTTCATCGAGGCGCCGAGCGGGCTGCGCTACTACGTGGCCGTGCTGATCGAGCGGCAGGACCGCTCCCGGGTGCGCTCGGAAGAGATCGCCCGCCTCAGCCGCCGCGTTTATGACTACCTCACGGTCCTGCCCGCGCAGCCCTAATTGGGTGTTGGGTGTTGGGTGTTGGGTGTTGGGATAGGAACCGGCCCCGAAGGTGCGGACCGCCCCCCGAAGTCGTCATTCCGAGACGGTACGAGCCACAGAGCGGCGTACGTGTCCCCTGCGAGGAATCTCCTAACGAGCTCGGAACGCCTCTACGGCGCGTGACCCGGTTCCCCATTTGACGTTCAAACTTCGTCGCTCGCACTTCCCGGGGTTCAATGCCCTCCAAGGGATATGCTGGAGCACTAACCACCTTGCTTGGTACCGGCGGCCAAGGTCTCACCTACCTGAACACCTTATTTGCGGAGCCAGCGCTCCCGGTAGAGTTCCCATTCGTCCTCTTGCGTGGTGTAGTCCGCGAAGGGAGCGATGCCGTTGAAGGTTTCGGGCTTTGACCGGCGATCGGCGAGGCCTTCGCGGACGCCGAGGAGGGCCATCCCCAAGTTCTCGGCGTGGGCGTGATGGGAGGCGCCGCCGCGGGCGTAGGTGGGTACGCCCACGAGCATCCGACAGTCGCCTCCGGTCCGGCGGTTGGCTGCCGCCAACGCGCGGGTGACGTGAACCACCTGCTGGCGCAGCAGCCACACGTAACCGCGCGGCAGGTACATCCCGGAGTCGTATCCCATCACCGCAATCTGGTCGCAGGTGCCCGCCGCCTGTTCGAACATGGCATCGCTCCAGGTCCAGCGGCGGAACGGGCGGGGTGCCCAGAGCGGGGTAGCGACGGAGAGCCACTTTCCAGGTAGGGCAGCGCGGGTCTCCCGCAGCAGCGCCAGCATGGAGGGGTCACCGTCCGGGCAGATCTCGTAGTCCCACTGGATTCCGTCGAAGCCGCATTCGTCCACCAGCCAGCGAGCCTCCTCCACCATGCGGCGACGGACTTCCGGGTCGGCCAGGGGCACGCGCGGGAGGCCTCCCGCGCCGGTATTACCAGCGTAAATCCAGGCGATGGCCCGGACCTCCGGCGCGGTGCGCCGCAGCTCGCGGAGCAGGACGCGCGCCTGCTCCGGATACCGGTACCGCAGCCGCCCGTCTGCCTGAACGTGCCGTACGTGGAAGAAGGCGTCGCGGATCCGGTCTCGCTGCAGCCGGGTCCCCAGTGCCTGCGCCTCGGCTCCGGTGTGCCGCCCGAAGTACCAGCCATACCGCAGCCAGAGCCCGTTGTCAGAGCGCGGCGGCGGTGGCGGCCCTGCGCCGGCCAATGCGGGAAACAAAGCGTAATCGAGCAGAAGCAGGCACAGCGGGAGCAGCAGTGCCAGGGTGAGGCGGCGGCGTGTTGAGCGTTGCATTCCCTTGTCGGAATGCGGTTGGCAGGCGGTTCGGGCGGTCGATT
>JAJFMS010000332.1 GCA_020696885.1 Armatimonadota bacterium
GCCTCCTCCAGCCGGATCAGGACCTGCCCGCAGGCGCGAAGATCCGGTAGTTCAGGGGTTCAGGGGTTCAGGCGTTCGGGTGTTGGGGCTGCGGTGAAGGGCTTGCAGTCGGTGTTCATAGCGATCGTCATGGGAGTACCCCTGACGAGTTAGAAGTTCGAGGATCAAGTGAAACCGCGCTGGCTGGCCGGTGCCTGCCACCTGAACCCCTGAACCCCTGAACCCCTGAACACCCAATCAGGCCTTCGGCACTCGCTTCAGCACCATGTAGAACTGGACGGCCGCGGTCGTCTTGAACTCCGTGGGGCGAGCGCGGCCAGGGTTGGCGACGCACCACTTCAACGTGTCACCTTCCAGGGTGTAGATCCCGGTGAACTCCCGGTCCTTCACCTGGCCGGCGGTGCCGGTCGGGTCGAGCCGCGGCGGGGTCTGAGTCAGGTCCAGCCGGTAGGTGCCTTCGCCGAAGCTCACGGTGTCGTCCTTGGCGCGGATCGACGTGGGCGTGATCACCACTTCCGTCAGCTTTGCGATACCCCGATCCACGCGCTCTCCGCGACCGTTGACCACGAACCCCTGCCAGGTGCCGGCGAGCTTCTGCCGCTCCGCCGCCTCCCGATCCTGGGACTGCGCCGGGAGCATTGCTCCGATCGACGTGATTCCAAGCAGTGCTGCAAGCGCCAAAACACCACGTTGCATGATCTTCTCCGCAGGTAGCCGGTTAACCACCAGGACGTCTCCCGGTAGCTTCCGGACATCAGGCACCGATTCGAGTTGGGAAGCCTCGCGGCGACCTGCGCGAATCGCACCAGTCGCCGCCGCCACTTTCTTATACCCCAAAGCTACATCAAACTTCGGGGCCGGACCGTTGCGTTGGGATTTGGGGGCTCCCTACTCCGCAAGCCGGGTTACGTGCAGGAACACCACGTGCTCAGCGGGGAGCTCTTTGGTGCCCGGGACCCAGACCGCGATGGTGCCTCCGCTCGCCACGGTAGCCTTCTGCTCGACCGTCGGACCGGCGAAGCGGTCCGGGGTGCGCTTGCCGTAGAGCACCTTGAGGTCCAGGCGAATCTTTTCGTTGATCACGCGCGGCAGGAACGTGGCGCCCAGCCCGGGCTGGTTCTTGTCCGCAACGGAGATCTCCCCACCCACGCCGTCCAGCATCGTGATGGTAAGCTGGTCGCGCGCCGAGGCCTGCTGCGACGAGATTGCTGCCGCCAGGGGCGCCCGCAGCGCGGCCGCGGATGCGTCCGTCACCCAGCCCTTCTCCCGCAACTCGGTGACCGCGGCGCTGGTGTTCTTCGGGAAGATACCGTCTTTGAAGACCACGTGCTCCACGCGGACCCGAACCTGGATCGGATGTGCCGGTTCCTCCGGCGCGGCGGTGGCGGAGAACGGTGTCCCCAGGGTGAGAGACAGAGGCAGCAGCAGGGCAATTCTTGCGAAGCGCATCGGGGCTCCTTTACGGCGGAAATTGAGTAGGTAACAATTGAGACGCGAGCGGATGATCGGTTGTTCCGTGGGCTTGCGCCCGTGCTGCAACTCGATATTCGGGACGCGGAGGCTCTCAAGCAGCCGCAATTGTGGTATTCTGGTGCGATGAAAAGCTTGCGAGAAGAAATCGAAGCCGGGGTTACCCGGGCGCTGGTGCAGCTGGTGGGGCCGGAAGGCGCCGCGATCGATCCGATCGTACGCCCCACCCAGGAACCGAAGTTCGGGGATTACCAGTCTAACGTGGCGCTGGGACTGGCCAAGAAGCTGGGCCGCAAGCCGCGCGAGGTGGCGGAAGCGCTCGTCGCTGCCCTGGGCCTGGACGAGGTGTGCGAGACGCCGGAGATCGCCGGGCCGGGGTTCATCAACTTCCGCCTGCGGCCGGACTTTCTTAGCAAGGCGCTCAGCAGCATCCAGGCGGACCCTCGCCTGGGCATCGCCCCCACGGAGAGCCCGGAGCGGGTGGTGGTGGACTACTCCAGCCCGAACGTGGCCAAGGCGATGCACGTGGGTCACCTGCGCTCCACCATCATCGGCGATACCATCGCGCGGCTGCTGGAGTTCCAGGGACATGACGTCCTGCGCCTGAACCACCTGGGCGATTGGGGCACCCAATTCGGCATGCTGATCCAGCACCTGCGGGAGACGGCTCCGGAGGTGACGGAGAACCCGGAGGGTGTGCACATCGCGGACCTGGAGGCGTTCTACATCGCCGCCAAGGCGCGGTTCGACCAGGAGACAGACTTCCAGGACCGAGCCCGGCAGGCGGTAGTGGAGCTGCAGTCCGGCGACCCGCAGGCACGCGCTATCTGGGAAGTGCTCTGCACCGAGTCCATGCGCCACGCCACCGAGGTGTACGAGCTGCTGGACATCCGGGGCCTGGAGACGCGGGGTGAGAGCTTCTACAATCCGATGCTCCCAGAGGTGGTTGCGGAACTGGAAGCCCAGGGCCTTGCGGTGGAGAGCCAGGGTGCCGTCTGCGTGTTCCTGGATGGTTACAAGAACAAAGAGGGCGCTCCGCTGCCGCTGATCGTGCGGAAGTCCGGCGGGGGCTACAACTACGACACCACGGACCTGGCCGGCGTGCGGCACCGCGTGGGCGAGGAGCAGGCAAAGCGGATCGTCTACGTGACGGACAAGCGGCAGGCGCAGCACTTCGCGATGGTCTTCGACGCCGCGCAGAAGGCTGGCTGGGTGCCGGGAGATGTGCGGCTGGAGCACGTGGGCTTCGGGATGGTGCTCGGCCCGAACCGAAAACCGTTCGCCACCCGGGACGGCGGCACCGTGAAGCTGGTCGACCTCTTGCAGGAAGCCGAGGCGCGTGCCCTCCAGGCGGCACTGGCGATCCAGGCGAAGGGCGACGACGAGCGGCGCCAGACATTCTCGGCCGACGAGATGCAGTCGATTGCACAGGCAATCGGCATCGGCTCCGTGAAGTACGCGGACCTCAGCCACAACCTGACCACGGACTACGTGTTCGACTGGGACACCATGCTGGCGCTGGAGGGCAATACGGCGCTCTACATGCTCTATGCCTACGTCCGGACCCGCGGCATCGCGCGGAAGGCGGGGCTGGCGTATGAGGAGCTGCCCACGGACCTGCCGATCACGGTGGAGCACGAGAGCGAGATCGCCCTGGCGAAGCAGCTCCTGAACTTCGGCGCGGTGATCCGCCAGGTGAGCGATGAGCTGCGGCCGCACCACCTGACGGATTACCTCTACAGCCTGAGCCGTGCGTACAGCGGGCTCTTCGACCGAGAGCGCGGCGTCCGCGTGATCGACGCAGCGCCCGAGAGCGTGCGCCTCAGCCGGCTGCGCCTCTGCGATCTCACAGCGCGGGCCTTGAAGCTGGGCCTCAACCTGCTCGGCATCCGGGTGCTGGAACGGATGTAGTCCCCACCTGTCGCCTCCCGGCCTCCATCCGGAGGCCGGGAGGCGTGGGCGAGGAACTCCACGGTGCGCCGAGGAGTGAGCACGACCTTCACCGAGAGCGGCCAGAAGCGCCGGCCGGATGGGAGACTGAAGCTGTACGGGCCCTGATCCACGTGAGTGCGGTCGCAGTCGATTCGCCCCACCTTCGTATCGGCGAAAGCCTGGACGGCGTACCATTCGGCGGGCTTCGTCAGGTTGATCGTGATGCTGGGAGTGATGGTGCCGATGCCAAACCTCGAGGCAGCATCGAGGCCCAACAGCTCACTCGCCTCCAGTTGATACCCGTGCAGAGTCGCACGCCGCGCCATCCGGACCGTTTTTCGCGGCGGGGGCATCGTCAGATCAGGCAGCGTCCACGTATCTTCGGGTGGGAACGACGCGCGCCGGACCAGTTCCACGCGGACCCGATACACCGGCTCCGTAGATAGGAGCCGGGTGCCCATCTGGACCCGCAGCCGTTCGCGGTCCAGCCACAGGATGCCCTCCAGCGGCTCCCACACGTTCCCGGTAGCGTCCTCTATCGTCAGTCCCTCCACGCTCCAGTCCCTCGCCGCAGCACGGCCCGTTTCCCGGACCCGCAGGTCAAGATAGGGCTTCGGCTCGTCCAGGGTCTCCGCTCCGGAGCGCGGGGGAGGCACGACCAAACGGTCCAGCGTCACCTCCACGGGGCCGTCGCGGCGCACGGTGCCCACCGGATCGGCCTTCCAGTTCGGATGCGGCCCGGAGGCGGGGTTCGCAGTGACGATCTCGGGCAGTGCGTGATCGCTGGAGCGGACCCGGATCCGGCGACCGCGGCGGGGGAAGGCGGTGAACTGCACGGGAAGGAGCGCGGGCGCATCGAGACTCCAGTCGTCGGCCCAGGAAGTCACTCGGACTTCTTCCCCGTGCTCCCCGACGACCGCGACGCCGCCTGGCATGACGCCGTCCCAGAAGGCGAGTTCACCAAGACTCTGCCACACCACCAGTGTTGCCGGCTGAACGCGCGGCGCCGGCACGATGGCCCCGCCGATTCGGCTTTGCAGTTGCGGGAAGTGGGACAGGACCAGTTTCTGGAGCGGTGAGCCGAGGCGCAACGGCTGGTCTCCGTAGGTCACCCCCACGATGGCGCCCCGCGTCTTGAGCGCCCGGGTTTCGCGTGGGTCCGCGCGCATCGCCAGGCTGACGGCCGCCGTGAGGCCGATAGCCAGCAACGTGGAGCTGATCAGGACGAGCACGCGAGGACCGCTGAGGTTGGGGAGCATCCTGCCATGGTCAGGCGTTCTCTGCGGGGATTCCTCTCCATCACGCTTCGGATACAGCACACCGCCAGGGCTTCTGGTGCCGATGAGTGCGCCGCTATCACCCTACTGGTCGTCCCGGAGGAAGACGCGTTCCGACGGCGAACTCCAGCATGCAAACTGATGTTCGATCGGATGTCTACCTGGCGTCCGGCTTCCTACTTTGCCTCCAGAGAGTTACGATGTCGTTTAGCGAACAGGGCGGTTCGGAGCCCACACTCCCGGAAGAGGCAGACTACCACCCGATCGACGAGTCGATGAAGGTGCTCCTCCGGAGTTATCCGGAAGCTCTGTTCCGGCTGGCCGGCTGCCCGGTGGAGGCGAGGCTGATCCGGATGGAAGACACGGCCATCAACGTGCCGGAGCAGCGTGCCGATCACGTCTTTATCGTGCGTGATGCAGGTGGGTGTGAAACGGGAGCACTCTATCTGGAGTACCAGTTGCAACCACGTACCGACCTGCTGCCTACGTGGTTCGCGAAGGCCGGTGCGCTCGGCCGCCAGCTTGGTCTTCCGGTGGTGTTGCTGGCCGTGT
>JAJFMS010000333.1 GCA_020696885.1 Armatimonadota bacterium
GAACTACGACCTCTGGACCGGCCCCGCCAAGATGCACCCGTTCACGCGGAATATCGTGCACTACAACTGGCACTGGACCTGGGAATACGGCAACGGGGACGTGGGGAACCAGGGCATCCACGAAACGGATCTCTGCCTCTGGGGCCTGGGTGTAGGCCTGCCGGAGCGGATCACCGCCATGGGTGGCAAGTACCTCTGGGATGACGACAAGGAGACCCCCGAGGTGCTCACCACGCTGTTCCAGTACCCCAAGGAGAAGAAGCAGATCCAGTTCGAAGTGCGGCCCTGGTGCACCAACCTGGAAGACGGCGCCGGCGTGGGAAACATCTTCTACGGCAGCAAGGGCTACATGGTCATCAAAGGCTACGACAGCTACGAGACCTTCCTGGGCGAGAAGCGCGAGCCCGGGCCGAAGAACAAGGCCGGCGGCGACCACTTCAAGAACTTCGTCGAGGTGGTCCGCAGCCGGAAGAAGGAAGACCTGCACGGCCCGGTGGAGACGGCCCACACGTCGTCCGGCCTGGCCCACCTGGGCAACATCGCCTATCGCCTGGACCGCGTGCTCCACTTCGACCCGAAGAAAGAGAAGTTCACCGGCGACAAGGAAGCGAACGCCATGCTCCGCCGCGAGTACCGCGCGCCGTACGTGGTGCCGGAGAAGGTGTAGCTGCAGGCGCGGGGCTCGGATAGTCGGGTGCCGGTGGGGGTATCGGCGTGTGGGAGTATGGGAGAGGAAGGCGGCGCTGTGCGCCGCCGCCCACACGCCCACACGCCCACAAGAGCCGATCCGAACTGCCCCGACGGGCCGCTGGCGCTCGGCTGAATGCCCGAAACTGTAAAGTAGCCCCCGTGTCGCATCCCCCATTGCGAAGCGGCGGGAGACGGAATGCTGAACCTCACTCTGGGCAATTACGGACGGCACTGCGGCGGGCTGGTGCGGCGGGATATCCTCCGGATCGGAACGCTGGGCTGCCTGGGGCTCTCCCTGGCCGATTTGCTGCGCCTGGAGCAAGCCGGGGCCGCGGAGCGCAAGCGGGAGAAGAACTGCATCCTCCTGATGCTCATCGGTGCGCCGCCCCAGCATGAGACGTGGGACCCGAAGCCGGACGCGCCCGAGAAGATCCGCGGCCCGTTCAGCCCGATCGAGACCAACGTCCCCGGCATCCGCATCAGCGAGACGCTGCCGCTTACCGCCAAGCACGCGGACAAGTACGCTATCCTGCGCAGCCTCGGTCACTCCAACGCGGCGGACCACGAAACCGGCCACCAGGTGATGCACACCGGCCACTTCTTCCCGAACGGGCTGGACTTCCCCCACATGGGCACGGTGATGAGCTACGTGCGGGGAGACCGGAACGGCATGCCCGCCAACGTCACCCTGCCGGGTCCGATCAACAACACCGGCACCAGCAAGCCGAAGGGCCAGGACAGCGGCTACCTCGGCCGGCAGTACAACCCGTTCACGCTGAACGCGGATCCCAACAAGCCGGACTTCAAGCCGGCGGACCTCCAGCCGGACCCGCAGGCCCGCCTCACCACCGTGCGGGTGAACCGCCGGCAGAGCCTGCGGCGGAGCGTGGACCAGACCCTGGCGCTGCTGGAGCAGGACCGCTCCATGTCCGCGCTGGACGCCTCCTACCAGAAGGCGTTCGGGCTGATCACTTCCACCAAGCTGAAGGAAGCGTTCGACATGGACCAGGAGCCCGCGAAGGTGCGGGAGCGTTACGGACGCACCACCTTCGGGCAGAGCTGCCTCCTCGCCCGACGGCTCATCGAGCGCGGCGTCCGGTTCGTGGACGTGAACATGTACGACACCGTCTTCGGCATCCTCTGTTGGGACTGCCATGCGGACGGCGGCAGCCTCTTCACCAAGGTGTCCGAGCTGAAGGAGAAGGTCGCGCCGATCTTCGACCAGGCGTACTCCGCGCTAATCGAGGACCTCACCCAGCGCGGGATGTATGACGACACCGTGGTCTGCGCCTTCGGCGAGTTCGGCCGCTCCCCGCAGATGAACGAGCGCGGCGGCCGGGACCATTGGCCGCAGTGCTGGTCCGTGGCCCTCGGCGGCGGCGGGATCAAGGGCGGTCAGGTGGTGGGATCGTCCGACGCCCAGGGCGCCTATCCGGCCGACCGGCCGCTGCAGCCGGAGATGGTGACCGCCACCGTCTACAAGGCGCTGGGAATCGACCCCCACCTCACCGAGCTGCCCGGCCCCGCCGACCGCCCGATGCCGATCATCGAGCGGGAGATCCCGGTAATCCACGAGCTGGTGTAGCGTAGTGAAAGGGCACGCCGGGTCTCTGGCCTGCTGATGTCCGTAACCGAGTGGTTGCACGGAGTCCCGGAGCCATCCGGGCACGGCTTTCCGCCTCTAGTCGCCGTCTCCAGTAGGTGCTGCCCGGATGGCTCCGGGACTCCGTGGCAATCGTGCCATTTCGCCGCCTGACGGGCCGTAGCAACCCACTGTCCATGCTGCCGGGCAAGCACCTCCGAGAAGGAGACGGACTTCTCAGGCGCTAACCATGTAGGCGTGTCTTACCTGGCGCCCTGACGCGCCGCTCCGCCTGCGTCTTTCCGCCATGCCCAACTTCCGTACCCTGATTCCGTACGTGCTCCTCATCGCTGGGCTTTCGTCGCCGGGAGCGGCCGCTCCGGAACCGAGCCAGCTTCCCCCGCGAGAGCCGAGCCAGCTTCCGGGAACGCCGGACATGCCGGGGGCGCCCGCGGTGCCGGCACAGCCCGACCGGCCCGGGGCGCCGGAGGAGCAACTCCCCAGCCCGGTATCGGAGCAGAACCAGTGGCGCTACATCCTGGTCCATCACTCCGCCGGCCCCAGCGGTAACGCGGCCAGCTTCGATCGGGCGCACCGGTCCAAAGGCTGGGACGGCGTGGCGTACCACTTCGTGATCACGAACGGGAAGGGCGGCGTGGACGGCGGCCTCGAGGTGAGCCCACGCTGGGAGGCGCAGAAGCACGGGGCACACGCCGGTGGGATGCCGGCCACCGTGCCGCCGGAAACGCGAAACTCGTACAACGAATTCGGCATCGGGATCTGCCTGGTGGGGAACTTCGAGCACCGCGCTCCCTCCCGCGCCCAGATGAAGACGCTGGCGAAGCTGATCACGCGGCTCCGGAATCAGTTCGACATCCCGATCGAGAACGTCATGGGCCACCGGCACGTGAAGAGCACCGCCTGTCCGGGCGGGCGGTTTCCCTGGGGGACGCTGTTCGCGATGACCGGCCATCCGCATCCGCACCACCTCCAGCGGCGGATGCTGTTGGGCACGGAGGAGCGCTGTCCGTGGTGCTTCCGGCAGAGTGACGTCGCGCGGGACCCGTACCCGCAAAACGATGCGGCCTCGATCGCACCGCCCACGATCCTCAACGGGAGCGGCCGGTGATGCACCCACACGGACGGGTAGGCGGGATCCTCGCCGGTGCGCTGGCGATTGCGTCGTATGCCGCGGTTGCGCAGAACCCGCCGGCCTCGGTGCAGGTGCGGATTACGGACGCCGGCACCGGTCAGCCGCTCCCGGCCCGGTTGACGATCCTGGACGAGCGGGGTGGAATGGCCGAGCTGACGCCGGAGAAGCAGCCCGGCCTGGCGTACCGCCCCGGCGTGCTCTACACCGGTACCGGCGAGGCCGCGTTCACCGTGCGGCCCGGCCGCTACACCCTCTACGCCACCCGGGGGCTGGAATACAGCCTCGGGAAGCGCGTGCTTGAGGTGGGCGCGCGGGAGACACGGGTGGACCTGAAGCTCACCCGCGAGGTGGATACCCGCGGCTACGTCTCCTCCGATACGCACATCCACACGCTCACCTTCAGCGGGCACGGGGACAGCACCATCGAGGAGCGGATGGCCACGATCGCCGGTGAAGGGATCGAGCTGGCCATCGCCACCGACCACAACCACAACACGGACTATGCCCCGGTGGCGCGCGCCACGCGCACGGACCCGTTCTTCACACCGGTGGTCGGCAATGAGGTCACCACCAAGGTGGGCCACTTCAACGCCTTCCCGGTGCGAATGGGCGACCGCGTGCCGGACTTCAACGCTACCGACTGGGGCGCGCTGCTCAAGGACATCCGGAGCACGCCGGGCGTGCGGGTGGTCACCCTCAACCATCCGGCGGATGACCACAACAACTTCACGCCGGACGACCCGCGCCGGTTCCACCCCGCCAGCGGCGAGGCGCTGGACGGCGCCCCCTGGGACCTCGACGGCATCGAGGTGGTGAGCTCCGGCGCGCTCCAGTCGGATTGGATGCGCACCTACCGGGACTGGTTCGCGCTGCTCAACCGCGGCCGGCGCATGGTCGGCATCGGCTCCAGCGACACGCACGACGTCAACCGCTTCATCCTGGGCCAGGCCCGCACCTACATCGCCAGCACCGCCGACCGGCCGGACCGGATCGACGTGAATGAAGCATGCAGCAGCATCCTGGCGGGCAAGGTGCTCGTCAGCATGGGGCTGCTCACGGAAGCCTGGGTGGACGGGCGGTTCGGCGTCGGTGACCTGGCGACCGGAGGCACCGGCCCGCTCAAGATCCGCGCTCGGGTGCAGGGGCCCCGGTGGGTGACGGCGGACCGGTTGGAGATCTACGCCAACGGGGAAAAGATCCACGACCAGCCGATCGTTGGCCGGGCCGGCGCCGTCATCAAAGCCGACGTGTCACTCTCATTACCGCGACCGAAGCGCGACTTGTGGATCGTGGCGATCGCCAGCGGCCCTGGCGTACGGGAGCCCTACTGGCCGATCTCCCGCCCCTACCAGCCCACCCGCGGCGATTGGGATCCGCGCCTGATCGGCTCGACGAGCCCGATCCGGGTGGACGCGGATGGCGACGGCCGCTATTCGAGCCCCGCCGACTACGCGGAGCGGCTGGTAACGGCGCACACAGCGAACCCGGTGAACCTGATCTCCGCCCTTGCGGACTACGACGGCGCTACCGTGGTCCAGGCCGCCTCCTTGTGCCGCTGGAAGGGCATCGACGTCAACGCGCCCGCGTTCCGCAGGGCCGTGGAGTCCTCGGAGCCCCAGGTGCGGCATGGGTTCGTGGCCTACCGCAACCTGCTCGCCTCCCCGAAGTGATCCCGGCCGGTCACCATGGCGGGTGGCCAGGAGATCGAGAGCATGGCGCCGGTTACTCTTGAGACGCTCTTCGATACCTACGCGGCGGCCTCGCTCGAGAAACAGCTCGCCCTCGAAAGCGCGGTGGGGG
>JAJFMS010000334.1 GCA_020696885.1 Armatimonadota bacterium
GGATCCTTCCCTTTGGTCAGGATGACATGGTACGGGAACGGCGACATACGTGCGGTGCCAAGGCAGCGCTACCCCCAAGGGCCGCCCTCCACGCGGTAGAGCGGGCGCTGCCGCCAAAGCCAAGGGCGACCCACCGCCACGGTAGACCCACATCCAGAAGAGGCCGGCAAGCCTCGCCTGCCGAAGATCATCCCATAGCGGTCGCGGGCAGAAAAAAGCCCCGGCCAATGCCGGGGCAGACTTTCACATGCCCTGCCTGTCACGTCCGCGCCTGGCAAACACCCAACGCTCGATGACCCTGTAACACCGGCTTACCCGGTGCCGGGGAGAGACAAACCCGCTCCAGGAAGCCGCTTGTAAGCCTGAACGCCGGATTGCTATACTGCGAGGTGACCGGGGCGCCCGAACTGCGCGTCATGAGGTGGAACTATGGGTCCGCGAACTAATAAAGCCCTCCAGACGAGTCTTGCCCTCACCCTGACGACGCTGGTTTCCGCGTCGAGCCTGGCCGCCGCTCCGGTGAAGCCGCCCAAAGAGCCGGTCCGCGCTACCGCCGCCGAGTCGAAGGACGCTTTTGCCCGGGGGCTGGAGCGGTTCAAGCAGGGCCGCTACGACGACGCACTGATCGCGTTCCGCGAGGCTGAGGCCCGGGAGCCGAAAGACGCGATCATCCAGTCGTGGCTCGGGTTCGTCTACCTGCGGCTGGCGAAGTACGACGAGGCGATCGCGCGCCTCAAGACCTCCCTGGAGCTGGCCCCCAACAACCCGGATACGCACAACAACCTGGGCAACTCCTACCTGGGGAAGGGCGACGTGCCGCGGGCCATCGAGGCCTACCAGCGAGCCGTGGACCTAGTGAAGGATGCGCCCGCCGGCCACGCGGATCTCTATTACAACCTGGGGAACGCACTGGTCCGCAAGGGAGACCTGGAGAACGCTCTGGCGTCCTTCCTCCAGGCCGAAAAGCAGGACCCGAACGATCCCCAGATCCAGAACAACCTCGGCTTCGTCTACGAGCGCAAGAACACGATGACGCCGGATGCGGCGCTCCTCGGCAAGGCGGTCGCTCACTACCGGGCGGCCGCGGAGAAGCAGCCGGGCAACCCGGTCTTCCAGCGCAACCTGGGCCTGGCGGCGCGGAAGCTGCCCGGGCAGGAAGAGCTGGCGCTGATGTCCCTGAAGAAGGCGATCCAGCTTGATGCCAAGGACTACAGCAGCCACCTGGCGTTGGCCGAGGAATACCAGAACGCGAAGAAGCTGGAAGCTGCGGTAGACGAGTATCGCCAGGCTTCGCTCCTCAAGCCGGCCGAGTTCGTGCCGTGCTACAACCTCGGCCTTCTCTACGCCCGCCAGGCCCGGGACGCGACCAACCCCGCCGTTAAGAAGTCCAAGCTCGCGCTGGCTGTCAGTCAACTCCAGAAAGCGGCCAAGCTGCGCGCCAACGACCACCATGCTTTGAGCGCGCTGGGTTGGGTGAACTTCAGCGCCGGCAACCTCACCGAGGCCGCCGACTGGTATCAGAAGGCGATCCAGGCTGAGCCCGGTCTCCAGTCCGCGCATGCGAACCTCGGGCTGATCATGAGCCGGCTGGGGCAGAAGGACCGCGCCCTCAAGTACTGGCAGAACGCCCTGAAGTTGGACCCGGAAGACCAGGCCACGCGCACCCTACTTGCTTCGGCCTACATCGACAAGCTCCAGTGGATGGAAGCCGCCGCCGAATACCGCGAGATCCTGAAGCGTGACCCGAAGGACGCCAAGTCGTGCAATAACCTGGGGTACGCGCTGGAGAAGCTCGGCAAGCTGGAAGAGGCGGTAGACAGCTACAAGCAGGCGATCGAGCTGGATCCCAAGCTAGCCGTGGCGCACAACAACCTCGGTGCGTGCTACCAGCGGCAGGGCCAGAAGGACCTGGCGCGGCAGTACTACCAGAAAGCGCTGCAAGTCGACCCCTCGTTCGAGGACGCGAAGCGGAATCTTCAGCGCCTCGGCGGTTAACCCCGGAGCAAAACCAGCGTGCGGACTATCGGAATCGTCGCCAACACCCAGCGCGAAGCCGCCGTGCGCTGCGCCCGGCTCCTCGAACAGATCGCGGATCAGCGCGATGTCGCCACCTATTTTGCCCCGGCCCTCGCCGAAGCGCTGGGCGCTCCGGCCCGCAGCACCGAGGAGAGCGCCCTGGGCGCGTGCGACCTGGTGGTGGCGCTGGGAGGCGATGGCACCCTCCTTTCCGCTAACCGGGTTGCGTCCCCGCACGGCACCCCGATCCTGGGGATCCACGTGGGCGGCCCCGCCAGCTTTGGCTTCCTCACGGAGACGAACCCGGGCGGCGCCTGTGAGGCGCTCGAAGCGGTGCTGGACGGCCGGTACCGGCTCGAAGAGCGCCTGATGGTGCGGGGTGACGTGATCCGGGCGGGCATGGAGCTCTGCCGGTTCCACGGCCTCAACGAGCTGGTGGTGCGGGCGCAGACCCGCATGCTGAAGATGCGCGTCACCGTCAACGACACCTTCATCGCTACCTACGCCGCAGACGGCATCATCGTCGCCGCGCCTACCGGCTCCACCGCCTACAACCTCGCCGCCGGCGGGCCGCTGGTCCACCCCTCCGTGCAGGCCCTGCTCCTCACCCCGATCTGTCCGCACACCCTCAACGTCCGGAGCCTGCTCACCAGCGTGCAAGACACCATCCAGGTAGAGCTCACCGCAGAGTCCCGGGACATCACCAACCTGACCGTGGACGGCCAGGTCGGGGTCCAGGTGGAGCTGGGAGACTGCATCCGCTTCCAGAAAAGCGAGCACTGTGGCCGGTTCATCTCCCTGGACAGCGCCAACTTCTACAAGAAGGTACAGACCCGCCTCCGGCTAGGAGAGCGCTTCGGGAGCTGAGCGCACTGGCCGACAAAGACGTTCGGCGCTGGAAGAACGGGGCCGTAGGGGCACACGCCATGGCCGCCATGGTTGCCCTGCAAGCGAGGACGGCGCCGGCGCGTGCAAAGCCGGGCCGCTTTCCGACGATAGGGCACCGCTTTGCTAGCGCCAGGAGGAAATCCTGGCGAGGGCGACCACGGCGTGTGCCCCTACCAAAGAACTGCCAGTCCGGTCGCTCGGGCGGATCGCTCGCGTCGTACTCTCCTCTCCCTCGATCTCCTCGGCCTTCTCCGTGTCTCCGTGTCTCCGTGGTGAAAAGCTTCGCCAGCGCCAGGGGGATCGCTCACCCTACGGGAGGCGATACACTAAAGGACTACGGCCCCGAATCCGAGCTACCCCGCCCTGCCCCGTTCTCGCCTTCCGTGGTGATCGCTTCTCCCCTATAATACGGAGGCAGTCCCCCTCCTGTGATTCGAGCCGTGTCGTCCTGAATGCTCGCTCAGCTCACCATCAAGAACTTCGCGTTGATCGACGCCGTCACCCTCGAGTTCCAGCCGGGATTCAACGTCCTCACGGGTGAAACGGGTGCGGGAAAGTCGATCCTCATCGATGCCATCACGGCGGCGCTGGGCGCGCGGTCCGGCGGCGAACTCGTACGCCGGGGCGCGGACCGCGCCAGCGTGGAGGCGGTGTTCGACGTCAGCCGGTACACGCTCCCCGCGGTACAGGATTGGGCGGAAGACGGGCTGGTGATCCTGGCGCGGGAGATCACACGGTCCGGCCGCTCCACGTTCCGCATCAACGGCCGGATGTGCACTGCGTCCACGGTCCGGGAAGTGGCGGCGGAGCTCATCGACATCCACGGCCAGCACGATCACCAGTCGCTCCTGGCTCCCGACCGGCACGTCGACTTCCTGGACGCCTGGGCCGGTCGAGACCTGGCAGGCCACAAGCGGACCGCACAGGAGCTTTACGCAGAGCTGCGCGCCGCCCGCCGGGAGCTGGAGGCGCTCCTTACGGGAGAGCGAGAACGAGCCCAGCAGCTCGATCTGTACCGTTTTCAGGTGGAAGAGATCGACGCGGCCGGCCTCAAGCCGGGCGAGGAAGAGGAGCTGCTGGCGGACAAGAACCGCCTGGCCAACGCCGAGCGCCTCTTCGCCTCCGGTTCTGCCGCCAAAGAGGCGCTGGGGGGCGGAGACGTGTCCGCCGTGGACCTGCTGAGTACCGCGGCTCGGGAGCTCTCCGCGATTTGCGCCCTGGATGAAGCGGCCAAGCCGATCTGCGATCTGCTGGAGACCGCCGTCGCTGCCGCGGACGAGGCTTCGTCCCAGCTCCGGGCCTACCTGGAGTCGATCGAGTTCAACCCGGAGCGCCTGGAGCAGGTGCAGGAGCGGCTGGACCTGATCCGCTCACTCAAGCGGAAATACGGCGATTCGGTCGAGGAGATCCTGCAGCACCGGACCACGGTTTTTGGGAAGTTGGACAGCCTGGAGCACGGCGAGGAGCGCCAGGCGAAACTGGAAGCCGATTTCACGCGTTTAGCAACTGAGTTGGATCGGGCAGCCTCCAGCGTGCACAAAGCCCGCTCCGCGGCGGCCGAGCGGTTCGAGCGTGAGATCGCGGCGCACCTCGGGGACCTGAACATGTCCGGGACCCGGTTCGCGGTGCGGCTGGATGCGCCGGCCCCTTCCGCGGAGGCGTGGGACCGGGGTCTCAACGTAGTGCTGGGCAAGGCAGAGTTTATGATCTGCGCGAATCCGGGTGAGCCGATGCGGCCGCTGGCCCGGATCGCCTCAGGCGGCGAGATGTCCCGCGTGATGCTGGCGCTCAAGACGGCGATGGCCGGAAGTCACCCGGTGGCGCTGATCTTCGACGAAATCGATACCGGGGTCGGCGGCAAGACCGCGGAGGCCCTGGGCGCCAAGATGGCGGAACTAAGCCGCAGCAACCAGGTGTTGTGTGTGACTCACCTGCCGCAGATCGCCTCCATGGCGGGGCGGCACGTGCAGGTGCGGAAAACCGTAGTCGGGGAACGTACGGTCGTGGAAGTGCACCCTCTTGACGGAGAAGCCCGCGTTGGCGAACTCGCGCGAATGCTCGGTGGGTCCGAAGCGACAGCGGCGCAGCATGCTCGCGAGCTGTTGGCCGCCGGCCCTCAGGTCGCTCTGGCCGGAGAAGTCGGCGCTGCGCCCTGATGCGGTCGTGTCCGGGTCGCTGCGGGTCGATCGCCGCACCAAGGACCTCTGCCGGCGGCTGAAGCGCGGCGAGCTCGCCGTCATCGACCATCCGGATCTGGACGGCACCGCCGCCTACGCCCTGGTGGAAGCGGGGGTGGCCGCCGTCATCAACGCCGCC
>JAJFMS010000335.1 GCA_020696885.1 Armatimonadota bacterium
GCTACCAGACTCCTCTCTCTGACCTATCCTCTGCTTCCCATCCGTGTTCATCCGTGTGCATCTGTGGTTAAGACTCTCCGCGGTGTCCTTCCCATCTGCGTGCATCCGCGTTCATCTGCGGCCAAAACTCCCACCCCGTGGCCCCCGTTTGCCGCCATCGCTTCCCGGGAAAGACGCAGAGACGCCCGTGGGGGCGGCTGGGTTGCCGATCTTGGGAGGAGTCAAGCATGCCGTGGTCGATCAACGGTCGAGAGATCTTCGCGGAGCTGCCGGAGCAGTTCCCGATGCAGACGGATGAAGTGTTGGACTGGGCCGAGGAGCAGGACGACATCCCGGAGATCGTGATGGCGGATCTGCGCGCTAACATGCCGCAGTGCGAGTGGGCGGACCGGGAGACGTTCGTTTCCGAGGTGCAGAACTACACCTGGACCATGCCGGACGGCGCCCGCGAGCCGGTATGGGGCGGGGTAACTCAAGAGGGAGCGGCGGTCTAATAGCTACGTAGCGCGGGGTCCGTAATGCGTAAGGCAGCCGCTCCCGGGAGCAGTTCCTTACGCATTACGGATCCCGTAATGCGCTTTACGCCTAATCCCGCGGCCGGTTGGCGGCTCGCACGCCTTCTTCCTCCGAGACTTCCTCCACCATATCGGCCAGCTCGTCTTCCAACTCCCGCTCCTGGGCGCTGGCCCGGGCGAGGTCCGCCTGCGCGACGATGCCGAGCACGTGGTGCTCGCGGTCCACTACCGGCATCCGCCGGACCTGGTTCTCCGCCATGGACTGCACGCACTCCGAGATGCTGGCGTCCGGGCCGATGCAGACGAGGTCCGCGGTCATCGCTTGCTGAACCTTGCTCTCGGCCGGGTTCTGGCGCGAAGCGACGATCCGGCACACGATATCCCGATCCGTGATCATGCCCACCAGGCGGGGCTCCTGCTCGGACTCCACCACCGGCAGCGCTCCGCAGTTCTGCGAGAGCATGAGGCCGGCGGCCTCGGTGATGGAAGTCTCGGGCGTGCAGCAGGTGGGGTTCGCCGTCATCAGCTCGCGGACGCATCGGATCGCCATCGATCGTTCTCCTGAAGTGGATATGGGGACCGTTCAGGTTGCCATACCCTTCCTTGCCGGCCCCCAAACGACACCACCAGAGACCAGCGCATGTCACCTGACGATCCGGTATCCCTCACCGCCCTGCCCGTTGCCTGGCAGCCTTCCCCCGAGTACCTGGAGCGCTCCCGGCTGCTGAAGTTCATGCGCGCCCAGGGCCACTCGGACTATGCCGGCTTCCTGCGGTGGTCGGTGGCGGAGCCGGCCGCCTTCTGGGACGCCGTGATGCAGGACCTGGACCTCCGCTTCTACGAGCCGTACACGCAGACGCTGGACAGCTCCCGGGGCCTGCCGTGGACCACCTGGTTCCGCGGTGGCCGCTACAACTACGTCCACAACGCCGTCGACAAGTGGGCCGACAGCCCCACCCGGGACGAGGTCGCAGTGGTGTGGGAGGGGGACGACGGGGCTACGGAGCAGCTCACCTGGGCCGAGCTGGCCATCGAGGTCGGCCGCCTGGCCGCCGGCCTCCGGCGCCTGGGCCTGCGCAAAGGCGACCGCGTCGGGATCTTCATGCCGATGACGCCCGCTACCGTCACCGCCACCCTGGCGGTGAACAAGCTGGGCGCGGTCTACGTGCCGATCTTCTCCGGCTACGGCGCCGAGGCGGTAACGAGCCGCCTCCAGGACTCCGAGGCCCGCTTCTTGCTCACCGCGGACGGCTGTCTCCGCCGCGGCAAAGTGGTGCCGATGAAGGAGACCGCGGACGCTGCCGCGGCGCTGTCGCCCACCGTGGAGCGGGTGGTGGTGTTCCCCCGTCTTCGCCGCGAGGTCTCGTGGACCGAGCGCGATGTCGCCTGGGCGGATCTCCTGGAGCCGGCCGGCGAGTCGGTGGCCACGGAGCGCACCGATCCCGAGGACCCCTGCCTCATCATCTACACCTCCGGCACTACCGGAAGGCCGAAGGGAGCGGTCCACCCCCACTGCGGCTTCCCGGTGAAGGCCACTCAGGACATGGCCCACCTGTTCGACGTGCAGCAGGGAGACCGGCTCCTCTGGTACTCGGACCTGGGCTGGATGATGGGTCCATGGGCGATCATGGGCTCCCTCTGCCTGGGCGCCACCTGCGTGCTGTTCGAGGGCACGCCGGACCACCCGCACCCCGGCCGCATCTGGGAGCTGGTGGAGCGGCACCGCGTGACCGTGCTCGGCATCGCCCCCACCGCCATCCGCGCCCTGATGGGTCACGGCGACGAGTGGCCCGCAAAGTACGACCTCTCCAGCCTCCGGATCCTCGGCGCTTCCGGCGAGCCGTGGAACGAGGGCCCCTGGCGCTGGTTCCTGGAGCGGATCGGCGGCGGTCGCTGCCCGATCATCAACTACAGCGGCGGCACGGAGATCTCCGGCGGCATCCTCGGCTGCGTGTCCATCCGGCCGCTGAAGCCGTGCAGCTTCAACGCCGTGGTTCCCGGCATGGCCGCGGACGTCTACGACGAGCACGGCCAGCCGGTCCGAGCCCAGGTAGGGGAGCTGGTGCTCACCAACGCCTGGCCCGGCATGACCCGCGGCTTCTGGCACGACGACCAGCGGTACCTTGAGACGTACTGGTCTCGCTGGCCCGGCGTGTGGGTCCACGGCGACTGGGCGCTCCGCGACGCGGACGACCACTGGTACATCCTGGGCCGCAGCGACGACACGATCAAGGTCGCCGGCAAGCGCCTGGGACCGGCGGAGGCGGAGTCCGCCGCCTGCAGCCATCCCTCCGTCAAGGAAGCCGCCGCCATCGGCGTCCCCGACGCGCTAAAGGGCGACGCGTTGGTGGTCTTCGCCGTGCTCCAGCCCGGCATCCCAGAGAGCGAGTCGCTCCGCGCCGAGATCCGGGAGCAGGTAGCCGCCGCCATCGGCAAGGCGCTCAAGCCGCAGCAGGTGCTCTTCACCGCAGACATCCCGAAGACCCGCAACGGTAAGGTGCTCCGGCGCCTCATCCGCGCCACCTACCTCGGCAGCGCCCCGGGAGATACGAGCAGCCTGGAGAACACCGGGGCGCTGGACGCCATCCGGGCCGCGGGCTGATTTCTAGCGGCGGTGCGGGTGAAGCTCCATCAGCCGATGGATGAAGTCGTTGATGGAGCGAGTGCAGTGCGGGCAGATAAGCAGGCTGTTCTGCTCTTGCACCGGAACGCCGCATCCCGGGCAGAACCAGGTTCCGCCTACCTGGAAGCTGAAGACGGTCTCCCGCGGCTTCCGCGTTTCCGCAACATAGCACTCGATCAGGTCCCTACTAAGGTTCGTAGAGAGCGGCATATCTCCCGGCACACAGGTGAGCACCCCGTTCACGTCTGTGAACGGGACACCACACCGCGGGCAGAAGAGTTTGGCTTCGCTGGTGATCATGGCTTCTTGAAGGTGTCAGGCTCCTTGAGAACTCGTGAGACCCACTCCCGGCACAGTAGCTGTCTGAAGTGCCAAGCAGGAGCTCAACTGGTTGAGATCTGCTCCTCCGGAGGCCACTCTCGACAATAGGGCAGTTCCTCCTCGAAGCGGCTCCAGACCGGCTCGGGATTCAACTGCTGCGCCCAGAGCACTCGCTCCTCATCGCTCTGGTCGCCCATCCAGAGGCTGATGACGATGCCGCTCCGCTCCTCGTCCCCACCGAATAAGCCTTCGTCATCCAGATCACGCAGCACCCGCACGCAGATGTCGAAGGTGAACTCGGTCTCGGGATCCGGCTCCTCGTCAATGGAACTGTCGTAAGGGTCCGGGGCCGCGTCGAGGAGTCGCTGTATCTGTCCGAAGTACTCGCCGTTACCCTCCAGGTGGTACTCCCAGTCACAGGGACTCCACCGGAGTGAGGACCTGGCGTTTCCACCTGAGCGCCGCAGCAGCGCCTCCTCCGTATTGGCGGTAGGGCTGAGGTACTCGCCCAGTTCGTTCGTGTAGAGCCCAAAGGCGTAGAAGCGCTCCCCGGGATGGTCACGTTTCAGGGCCAGGAACGCATTCCTGGTCGCCTCCTTAAGCGGTAGATAGAGGTCCTCTGCCATCTTGCCAACTCCTCGGTGCCTTCCTGCTTGATCTTCAGGCTACTCTCCGCCTTAATGGTTAGGTCAGACGTGGGTGCCCGCTCATTCCTGCCTCCCTCGTGAGAGGTGGAGACAGCCGTCCCTGGCGCCGCCGGCGGTCCAGGACCACGCATGCGCACCCATCGTCGAACTGCTCTCGGCTTACTCCTCGCCGGCAGGCTCACCGCCCTCTTCGCCTTCGCCACCTCGCCAGAGTCCGGCGCCGGAGCGGCACCCGCGGTGAAGTCCCCGCAACCGCCAAGCCGTCATGTTGAGACGGTACCAACCCCCGGAGCGACGTACGTGTCCCCTGCGAAACATCTCCTACCGGGCTCGGAACGCTACTCCGGTGCGTGGGGGACCACGCACCGGGCCGAGATCCTTCCCGGTGGTTGGGACGTAAGCGCTGTGAAGCACGGGGTAACCGCCGCTCCCAACCGGAACTGCCGCCAACGGCCGGGGCCTCGCCGCGGTAGCCGCGGCGGAGAAGCGCGGCACGCCTCGCCAGGTAGGTTCGAGCCTGCTTCAGCGGGCTTCCTACGAGTAGCCCCGTGGCTTCAGCCCGGGGGTGGGGTCTCGCTTTCCGTGGTCCGGAACGATGCGATACGGACGGGGTCCGTCACTCCGCAAACAGCCGCGGATACTCCGCTGCCATGGCCAGCAGTTCCTCGTTGGAGTAGGTCCGCCGCACCACCGGCTGCCATTCGTTGGAAGAGAGGGAGAGATCCCAGGGGCAGACGGAGCGCACCCAGTCCAGGTGCTCACTCAACTGGCCGGACTCCGGATCCCGCCGGGTGTAGTGGATGATCTGGCAGTTGTGAATCCGATCCGTCGGGACCTCCGAGCTGAGCAGCCGGTCCATGTCCCGGATGAGCAGCCGCTCGATCAGGTGCCGCGCCTCCCACAGTACGCCTTCGTGGCTCACCACCACGGCCCGCTGCATGGAATACTTCCGGTGCAGGATCTGCTGGATGCGGTCCCACTTGAGAGAGATATCCTCGAAGGCCTCGCCCTGGTCCGCTCTCCAGAGATACGGGTAGCGCTTCCGTAGCTCCAGCGAAGCCCCGAAGCGCGCCATCTTCTCCTTGTGCGGCAGGGTCTCCAGCT
>JAJFMS010000336.1 GCA_020696885.1 Armatimonadota bacterium
AGCTGCTCTGCTGGTCGGGCTGGCGGTGCCGGCCTGGGCGCTGGCCGGCAGCCTGGACCGTCCCGGCATCGCGTTCGCCGGCAGCTACCCGGCTGCGGCGCGCGAGAAGGTGATGGCGGTCCTCGACCGGAAGGACGCGAAGTTCGTTGACGGTAATTTCGTCAACGCGTGGACGTCGCTCCGCTACCGGGGAGATGTTCGCGCCGCGAACATGTTCGTGGGGGAGCTGGCGGGCTGCCCGGGGGTTACCGTCTCCGTCAGCTTGAAGCGCCTTCCCGAAGATTGCGATTGGCGCGTGGGCCATGACGCACACACAAACCGGTTCCAGATAGAGGTGAACCTGGCCTCGCCGCGATTGGAGCTAGAAGAGCTCGTCATCCCGGCCACCAAAGGCCCGGAGCTCCCGGCTCCCGCGCCGCCGAACCCCGGTTAGCGCTCGCTCCGTCGATCCACGGCCCTTCTCCATCCAATAGGAATGGCGGGGGCCTTTGGGCGTCAGGGTGGGTCTGATCTTCCGCTAAGCATCATCATCCCCTCCGCCTCACGGCCCCTCTCCACTGCAAATGGGGAGGGGTGGCCGTAGGCCGGGGTGGGGCCGGTCGGTGAAATCACAGAAGAAATCGCTGGCCCCCTTCTTTACGTTGTCGTGATCTTGAGTTACTAGCTGCCGCAGCAGCCGCTGCCACAACCACCGCTCCCGCAGCCGCCACCGGAGGCCGGGGCCTCTTCGCCTTCAGCAGCCTTGAACGAGCTGCCGCACCCACAGGTGGAGGCGGCGTTCGGGTTGTCCACCTTGAAGCCCTGGCCGAGCAGCGCGTCATCGACGTAGTCAACGTTGGCGCCGCGGAGGTAGGGGAGGCTCATCGAGTCCACGAAGACCTTCAGGCCGCCGTAATCCATCACCTCGTCGTCCGGGCCGGACTCGGTGTCCAGCGTCATGCCGTATTTGAACCCGGAGCAGCCGCCGCCCGCGATGTAAATTCGCAGTCCAGCATCAGCCTGCTCCTGGGACTGGAGGATCTCCTTCACCTTCGCAATCGCCGCGTCAGTGAGGTTGACCGTCGGCTTGTTGATCACGTTGAACATTCCAATGCTTCCTTTCGACCACCCGTAACTGCTGAGTATTATACCTTGCCGCACGGAACGGCGTAAACATTCGAGGACACGGCTGACGGGGCGCCTTCCGGCCTGGCGAGGTAATACTAGAATCAACCGCAGAGACGCAAGCCTGCCCGTATGGGAGAACGCGGAGAGGGATCCGGGAGAGTTTTGACGCTGTAGGACAGTAATGCGCAGCGGCCGCAATCTGACCCTAGCCCCTATCGGCGGCAGCGCGCGAGGTTTCCCCCTCGCCAATTCCTATCCGATCAATCCTGTTATCCTGTCCAAAACTCTCTCGGTATCCTCTCTGCGTCCTCCCATACGGGCAGGCTTGCGTCTCTGCGGTTAAGTCCTAAATCACGCTGCCAGGCTATTTCGGCACCTGCTCGTCCGCGTGGTAGGAGCTTCGCACCAGCGGTCCGCTTTCTACGTGCTTGAACCCCATCTGGAGGCCGTCTTCCTTGAGCTGGCGGAACTCGTCCGGGGTGACGTAGCGGATCAACGGGATGTGCTTGGCGGAGGGGCGGAGGTACTGCCCCAGCGTAAGCACGTCGCAGTCCACGTCTCGCAGGTGGCGCATCGCCACGCGCGTCTCGTCCAGCTCTTCGCCCACGCCCAGCATCATCCCGCTCTTGGTGACGATGGTGGGGTCCATCTCCCGCACGCGCCGGAGGAGCTCCATGGAGCGCCAGTACTTCGCCTGCGGACGCACGATCTTGTAGAGCCGCTCGATGCTCTCCACATTGTGGTTCAGGATGTCCGGCCTGGCCTCCACCACGGCGGCCAACGCGTCCCAGTTCCCCTCGAAGTCCGGGATCAGCACCTCGATGCCGGTTTCCGGGCAGCGCCGGCGGATGGCGCGGATCGTCTCGGCGAAGATCTCCGCGCCGCCATCGTCCAGCTCGTCCCGGTTGACCGAGGTGATCACCGCGAACCGCAAGCCCAGGTATTCCACCGCCTCGGCCACTCGCTCCGGCTCTTCGCGGTCCAGCTTGAGCGGGCGCCCGGTCTTGATGGCGCAGAAGCCGCAGGCCCGGGTGCAGATGTCGCCCAGGATCATGAAAGTGGCCGCGCGGCGCTCCCAGCACTCCCCGATGTTGGGGCAGCGGGCGCTCTGGCACACCGTGTGCAGGCGCATGTCATCCACCAGCCGGGTGAGATCCTGAAAGTTCGGCCCGAACGGGGCGCGCACACGCAGCCAGTCCGGCCGGGCCGGAGCGGATTCCACCAGCGGGCCGCCGATGCGGACTTCTCCACGGGTCCCACAGCCGCCGCGCGGCTGCAGGACGGGAAGCTCGTTCATAAAATGCCTTTCGGTGGCGTTACCACCAGTTCGTCCGTGGACATGCCGGCCGGCTGCTCCAGTACCCAGCGGATCGCCGCGGCCACGTCCTCCGCTCTTAGCATATCGGTTGGATCGAACCCATGCTCAATCTCGTGCCAGAACGGAGTATCGATCGATCCGGGACAGAGGGCGGTGACACGGAGTCCCTGTCCCCGCACTTCTTCCGCCAGCGCCCGGGTGAGCGCCAGCACGCCCCACTTGCTGGCGCAGTACGCCGAGGCGCCGGGAAACACCGTCTTCGCCGCGATGCTCAGCACGTTGACGATCCGCCCGCTGCCTTGCGGCAGCATCAGCCGCACCGCCTCCCGGCAGCTCAGGAACGTGCCCACCAGGTTCACGGAGATGATTCGCTCCCACTCCGCCGCGTCCGCCTCCGCCACCGGCGCGAAGCTCCCGGTGCCCGCGCAGTTGATCACCGCGTCCAGGCTGCCGAGGCCCTCCGCCGCCTGCCGGAACGCTCCGTGGAGCTGTGCCTCGTCCGTGACGGCCGCGGGAAGGACCAGCGCCTGCCGCCCGAGTGCCCGGACCTCTGCCGCTACCTCTTCAAGCTGCGCCGGGGTTCGGGACACCAGGGCCACGTCCCAGCCGTGTTGCGCCAGTTCCAGGGCGGTCGCGCGGCCCAATCCCCGGCCGGCGCCGGTGATCAGCGCGTTCATCGACTACCGTGGCCGCGCAGGAGGTCCATGAACTCCTTCCGGGTGGCCTGGCTATCCCGGAAGGCGCCGAGCACGCAGCTCGTGACCATGCTGGACTGCTGCTTCTCCACCCCGCGCGACATCATGCAGAGGTGCTTCGCTTCCACCACCACGGCCACGCCGCGGGGCTCGATGGCGTCGTTCAGCGCGTGCGCCACCTGGTGCGTCAGCCGCTCCTGCACCTGCAGCCGGCGCGAGAACATCTCCACCACCCGCGCGATCTTGCTCAGCCCCAGAATCTTCCCCTGCGGCAGGTAGCCGACGGTCACGGTGCCGAAGAACGGGACCAGGTGATGCTCGCACAGGCTGTACATCTCGATGTCCCGGACGACCACCATGTCGTCGAACTCTTCGGAGAAAATTGCCTGGTTGAGGACCGTGTCGACGTCCTGCTGGTAGCCGCGAGTGAAGTCCCGCAGCGCCCTGGCCGCTCGCTCCGGCGTCTTCTGCAGGCCTTCCCGATCCGGGTCCTCGCCGATCTCCCGCAGGATCTCTCGATACAGCTCGGTCAAACGGTCCGTCACTGGGCGTCCTTTCTCTCGTAGGTGAAGACGTTGCGCTCGGTCTCCCGGACCGTCACGGCGCGGAGCACTCCGGCCGGCAGCACCGGCTCCAGGCGGTCCCAGATCACCTTGACCAGGTTCTCCGAGGTGGGGTTCAGGCGGCGGAACTCGTCGATGTCGTAGTTCAGGTGGCGATGATCGTACCGGTCGACCACCTGCTCGTCGACCACCTGGTCCAGGAGCGCGAGGTCGATGAGGAGTCCGGTGCGAGGGTCCGGCTCGCCGCCCACCGTCACTTCCAGCACGTAGTTGTGACCGTGGCCGTGCGGGTTGTTGCACTTGCCGAAGAGGTCCCGGTTGTCCGCGTCCGAGAGCGCTTCGCTGTGCAGCCGGTGGGCCGCCGCGAATTCATAGCTGCGTGTCAAGGTCAGCATCAATCCATCCTTGCCCCGGCGGCAGTCCGCCCAGAGCCGCCGGCTCTCTGCCAGCCGCACCAGGTCCAGCGTCCCCGGCAGGTGCGCCAGTGCCGGCTCCAGACGCTCCCAGGCGATCCGGGCCAGGACCTCGCAAGCGGGGATCCGGCCCCCGAGCAGCGGGTGCTCCGGCGTCAGGTACTCGCCTTCCAACGGTGCGACCACCTGATCCCGGATGATCGGCTTCAGCTCCCCGATGTTCACGACCATCCCGCTCTCGGGATCGATCGCGCCACGGAGGGTCACCTCGGCGGTGTAGTCGTGCCCGTGTCCGTTCGGCAGCGCGCAGAGACCGAACCGCCGCCGGTTCTCCTCGTCGCTCAGGTCGGTCAGGAAGTACCGATGCGCCGCCGAGAACCGGGTCTTGCGCGTCAGCGTCACCATGCCGCAGCTCTCACCTCTAGCACCTGCCTTAGCCGGATCGTTCAGCCATTACGGTATATCCGCTTTTCTACCCGATGCGGTTCGAAACACTCCAACCGGCGCCGATGGGCACTGCCGGTGTTTCACCGCGGCATTCGCCTGTTTGCCAGGAGTCCCGCTGATCCAGCGGGCGGGGTGATCGCCGATCTGCCGCTGGGTCGCGGGACTCATCAACCATGCCGATACGGCTGCGTCAGTGCCGCGGGGGCGGTAGTACGGCCGGAGCGGATTACCAGCGCGCCCAGCGTCGCCAGGTAGGGGAGGGCCAGCAGGATCACTTCCTCCGGCCGGCCGCGCCCCTGGCTGCTGAGCACCGTGCCGAAGCCCCAGGCCAGGCTGAACACCGCGGCGCCCGCGGCCACGCCCCACGGGTTCCACCGGCCGAAGATCACCAGCGCCAGCGCGATGAACCCCTTGCCGGCCGTCATGTTCTCCGCGAACGAGACCACGTGCCCGATGGCCAGGAAGGCGCCGCCCATCCCGGCCAGCATCGCGCCCAGCACCACGGCTCCCAGTCGCAGGCGCCGCACACTCACCCCGGCCGCCTCCGCCGCCTGCGGGAACTCGCCCACCGAGCGAAGCTGCAGCCCCAGCCGGGTGCGGTACAGCAAAAACGCCGCAAGCGGCACGCAGAGCAAGGACATATAGACCAGGAAGTTGCTGCTAAAGAGCGTCTGGCCCAGCACCGGCACGCCGGAGAGTCCGGGCAGTGGCCAGTCGGGCAGCTTCACCCCCAGCAGCCGGGTGGCGCCGCTGGCCGTGATCCGCTTGGTCAGCGCGAAGTAGGCCGCGCCGGTGCCCCCCAGCGCCAGGAGGTTGAGCGCCGTGCCGGCCACCACCTGGTTGGCGTTGCGATAGATGGTAAGCAGCCCGAACAGCCCGCCCAGCGCGGCGGCGGCGCCCATCCCGGCCGCCAGCCCCAGCCAGGCGCACTGCGTGTAGTACGAGACGACCACCGCCGCCAGGGCTGCCACCAGCATCTCCCCCTCGACGCCGATGTTGAGCACGCCGGCCCGCTCCGCCAGGCACTCGCCCACGCCCGCCAGCAGCAGCGGCACGGCAAAGGCGATGGAGGCCGAAGCCAGGGTCAGGGCCCAGCCCTCCGGGAGACCCGGCAGCAGGAAGAGTAATGCGGGAGACAACGGGTACTCGCAGGATAGGTAAGGGAGCCGCTGCAAGTATATCGATCCCGCGCGCGATCTGCCGTCCGCCGCCAGCGAGGTGCTTGCCAAGATCCGGGCAAAGTGGCGTAGACGGCAGCGAACGAGCGGGTGGG